>FR893385.1:230798-368379 GCA_000433315.1 Firmicutes bacterium CAG:345
ATTCCTGCTGTATCAAAAAAATTATAAAGTATACCATTATAGATTTTTTGACCTTCAACAATATCCCTTGTTGTTCCTTCTATTGAAGTAACAATTGCTTTTTCTTCTCCTAAAATATTATTCAGCAATGTACTTTTTCCAACATTTGGCTGTCCGATTATAACTACTTTTACACCATTAAATAAATAATTATTAGCAGATGTAGCTTTTCTTAACTCAATTACTTTTTCAATCAATTTATCCAACATTATACAAGCTTTTTCTTCTTCATCTGTATACTCTTCTGGATAATCTAATATTTGTAAGAAATAGGCATAAAGATAATTTATATCATTTTCAATTTCTTCTAAAAACTTTTTTAATTCGTTATTTTCTTCATTGGCTTTTAAATTAGCTTTTTTTGTAGGAGCATGAATTAAAGCATTGATTCTTTCAGCATCAACAATATTCATTTTACCATTAATAACTGCTTTTAAAGAAAATTCTCCTTTTTCCGCTAATCTTGCACCATATTTTAATGCTACTGATATAAGATTTTGTGCAATATATGGAGAGCCATGCAAATAAAACTCAACTGTATCTTCTCCAGTGAAAGAATGAGGAGCTTCAAAAAATATAACAACAGCTTCATCTATAAAATTATCTTCATCTTTAAGCTTTAAAAAATAAGCTTTTCGCGGTAAAATTTTATCAATTTTTTTAGTTGTTATATGGCTTAAGATATCTTTGCTTAAAGGTCCAGAAATTCTAATAACACTAAGTGCCGTAGGAGCTCCTATTGGAGTAGCACTAGCAACAATTGTATCTGTAAAAATCATATATATACAAAAAGGCACATTATGTGCCTTTTAATTCCCTTCTTCAGAAGCAGCAGGCTTCTCAGTAGTTTTTTTAATTGTGACATGACGATTTCTACCAACGCCAACTGATTCAGTAGTGATATATGGCTCATCAGCTAAAGCAGCATGAATAACGCGTCTTTCATCGCTTGTCATTGGATCGAGTTCCGCTGTAACACCAGTTCTTCTAACTTCGCTGGCAACTCTTTTAGCAATACGAGTAATTCTTTGATATTTTTCATCTTTATAATTATCACAGTTAAGAAGAATACGATAATGACCACCAAACTTATTAAAACAAGCAGATCTTGTCAATTCATTTAATGCTCTTAATGTTTCACCATTATGACCTATAACCTTTGGAGAATAATCAGAACTAATATCAATTTTGATAACATCATCGCTCAATGTTGCAGTTGCTTTTATAGATAATTCGAGCATTTCTCCAATTGTTTCAAGATAATTGACAGCAAATTCAATAACATCAGCTAAAGTATAAATTCCAATAGTTACTTTACGACTAAATAATTTTTTTACATCAGAAATTACGTAATACTCTATTTCTTCTGGCTTTTTTCCAAGATCAGCTGCTGCAAGTTGCAAAGCTTCTTGTTCTGTTTTTCCTTCAAAAGTTTTCATTTTTTATCCTCTTCTAACACTAAAACGTGCATCTTTTTTTACTTTTTTATTACGATTCCAACTTGGACCATTGGCAGTACCAATACCATTTTTGTGACGTTTATGCTTTTGATAAAATTCAAGAATAAGTGTTTGTGCAAGAGTAAACATAGAACCAACAATCCAATAAATTGTCATAGCAGCAGGCAATGATATACCCATAAATATAATGAATATGAGCATGAATATAGAAACATATTTCATGGTCTTTTGTTGGGAAGACTCCTGAACTTTAACTGTTCGTGTAACTAAATTTTTCTCTTTCCATTTATTTATCCATTGAGGAGTCATTGTTGAGCATATTTGTCCAATAACCATCAATAAGAATAAAACAATAGCAAATGGAGTCTCTTGACTAAACGATCTTATAGCATTCCAAGTTGTTGTTGTTAATTGAAGATTAAATACAGTACCTTGAGTTAAAATAGCTGAGCCTTGTAAAGCTGACCAAACGCAAATAAATATAATGAATTGAGGAATCATCAAAACGATTTGTAAAAATGGGTGAACTTTATTTTCTTTGTAAAGTTTCATTTGCTCTTGAGCAAAACGTTGTTTATCCTCAACATTAGTATCAATATTTGGATATTTTTGCTGTAAAGCAGCAATTTTAGGTTGAAGCTCACTCATTCTTGTTTGCGATAATGTAATTGGGAAAGTAATCAACAATACAACAGAACGAATAATAATAGTCACTAATAATATAGCGGCAACTTGTCCCCATCCAGATGTACCAAAAGTCAAAGTAAAATAATGAAGCATACAGGCAATTGGATAAACAAATAATCCTTCAAGGAATCCATAATCAGTAAATGCTTGTCCCCATGTTTTTCCAGATACATATCTTTCGTTTCCTTCAAATCCAAAATATCCACTAGTTGGAGTAATACAAGCAGTTGAAGACTGTATTCCTCTTGTTAATGAAGATTGGTAATAAGTAATATAACTTTTACCAGGTACATTATTTACACCAATTTCATTCTTAGCTTCTTCCACCCAAGTATTATAATTATAGAATAATTCAGCTTGACCATCTTTATTATATCCTGCATAACGAGCAAAGCTTTCAATTTTGTTTCCTTCATTATCCACTGGACAAATGTCAGAGTTTAAATATTCTTGAACCTTATTATCAATAAATGTATTAAAGTCTTCTTGTGGAATTAAAATTCCATTATTTTGTGCAGTAGTATTAATTGATTCAATATTATTTTTAGCGTAAATAGAAATCATTTCTGCTTGATCTTGAACATTGCAAAAAGATTTTGTACAGCTTGATAAAACTCCTACTGCAAAGACAATTCCTAAGCTAAATAAGAATCTTTTAAAGAATTTTTTCAATGGGATTAGTCCTCCTTTGATATTTTTTTAAGAATAGTATCAATTTCATCTTTTATAACTTGGAAAGAAGTTTCCAAATAAGATGGACGAACCACTATTACAATATCATATTTTAAATCATTAATACCCAAAAGTTCAATAATTGACCTTAATTGTCTTCTAATTTTAACTCTTTTATGAGCCTTTCCAACTTTTTTACTGACAGAAAGCCCAAATCTAAAATGGCCTATTTCATTTGGATAGTAATAAATAGTTAAAAAAGGAGAATTTAATCTTTGCTTATGTTTATAGACATTATCAAATTCGGAGTTTTTTATTAGGTGATAATCTTTATTCACAAATTTCTCCTTTATTATAAAAAGCCACTAGCGAGCTAGTGGTTTTAATAGTCTTATTAATTTTAATTAAGCAGATAAGACTTTTCTGCCTTTATGCCGACGACGCGCAATTACTTTGCGACCACCCGGAGTAGACATACGAGCGCGAAAACCGTTTACGGATTGTTTCTTACGCTTACTGGGTTGATATGTTCTTTTCATATCTTTGACCTCCTAGAATTCATGAAATAAATTCACGCGTTAGATATTATAACTGGAAAGATGTCTATAGTCAATATTTAAAATTATTTTTTAGTCCTTCATTTTATTAGAAATACATTTTTATTATTTGAATTTATAATTTATAAATAATCTAAATTCATGTTTGAAAATTAATATTCTTTAACTTTTTTAACTTTTTTTAGTGCTTCTTTCCAGCCTAAATCCTTTACCCATGTAAGCCATATTCTTATTAATTTTGCTGTATCCTCATGCATACCATAGGAATCATTTCTTGTTTCAAAATACTCTAAAGGCATATAGTCTTTATAATTTTTTCCATTATAAACTACAGTTGCAGCTATTCTATCACAGAGCATTTCTTTTACATAATTAAGTGGCATTTTTATCGGAACATACTTTTTTTCAACTTTAGAATATACTGTCCAATATTCAAAATGATGTTTATTTCGTCCTTTATGATGAAGCCAACTTAGAGAATACCCTATTTTTTCAATCTCTATGCTATTTGGAGATCTAACTCCAGAATAATATTTTGCTCCTGTATTAAATTCTCTTGGAGAGTATTTTGACAAATCATGTCTTAGCCCTTGCCAAAATATTCCGCAATAAAAACTATATTTAATAACCAAATGTCTATGATGTGTTATTGTTTTAAAGTGTTTAATAGGATGAATCATATTTTTATCTCCTTCGACTATAATAATTCTTTTAAAAAGATAAATCAATTTGCTCTTTAAATTAAAAACATGCTTTATTTTTGCAATAATTATTCTAAATTAGCTTTTATTATGTGAGAGCTATAAAAGAGTAAGCTAGAAAGGAGAAATATGAATTTATTATTAAATATTTGCTTATTTTCTCTTATTGTAGTTTCTTCAAACTTCAAAAGCATTATCAAAGATACCAAAATTTTTAATTCCACATCAAAATCAGCTGTTGATATAAATAACAAAATAATTATAGAAGATTATGTTCTTACTTATGACAAAGGCTCAGTAAATCTCAACAATGAATTAAAAAATTACGATATTATTTTAAATAAGAACACTTATTATACTTTTATATTACTTTTTTCAGACTCTGACTTTTTCAAATTAACTAACAACGATTTTCATCATACATTTTACATAAAAACTGATTATGAAGAAGATAGAAAAAGTTTTGTAGGATCTTATAAATTAGAAAAAGATAAAGAATATTCCATAGGAACAAACTTATTTCAATCAATTTATTTTTCCAACCAAAAAATATTCCTCAGCCTATATTGCAATGTTGATTCAAATCTAAATAATTTTTCATTCAAATACTCTTATGAAGATATTCATTTTTTAAAAGTATGTGCATTGAAAGGCAACTATCAAAATTATTTAAAAGAAAATATTCCTAATTCTAAAAATCCAAAATCTTCAAAAATAAATATATTAAGCGATAAAAACAATAAAATTGAATTGGATGCAAATAAAATTGATTGTTCATCTTTTCTACAGTATATTCAAGAATATTACATTTATTATGACAAATATAAAGAAGAATATCATCGACTAAATATAAATAACACTGATAACGCTTTCCCCTTTGGAAAATATAGAACTTATTCTTTTGTTTATATGGAAGATAGTTTTCAAAAAATAAATATTTCCGTAAAAATAATAGATAATATTCCACCAATTGTTAAATCTAAATGGAAAAACTTAACCATATCCTATAAAGAAATAAATAATTTCAATATTGAAAATTATATAGAAATATATGATGCTACACCAATTAAAGAAATTAAATTATTAAATCTTCCTCAGCCCTATTCAATCGGTATTTTTTTGTTAAAAATAATCGTAATTGATAGTATATCTAATTCAACAGAAATAGAACTAAATATAAATGTTATCGATGATATCTTCCCTACTCTTATTTTTCCTTCTTATATTGAAATTTCAAAAAACAAATTTTTATCAGAAAATGATTATTTCAATATTGTTGATGCAAAAGATGATTTTCAAGTTCTAAAAACAGTCCACATGACTAATTATTTAGAAAATAGCAATAAAGAAGGAATTTACTTTATTACATGCAAAGCAGAAGATGAAAATGGAAATTCTATTAGTGGAACAACAAAAATTAAAATAATTGAAAACGAAAACAACTTTTTTTGGATTGTTAAAAATGAAATATTCACTTATATCAATAACAAAATAGACATTCTCTCTGCCATAAATGAAATGAACTTGTTTTTCAAAAAAACTATTGTTTCATATACCCCAATAGATAACATGATTTCATTAAACAGTTTCAACACTCCAGGTATCTTTAATTGCGAATTGATTGTACAAGATGAAAACGGAAAATCAGATTTGATTTCTTTAAAAATCAATGTTTTAAACAAAACAATAGACAATAAACAAATATCATTTATCGAAAAGATTGTTGATTTTTTTACCAAAGTTATAAATTGGCTAAACTCTATTTCCAATTCAATAATTCAATGGATTAAATCTTTATTCTAAATCAAAGAAAGGAAAAATATGAAAAAGAATATATTAGGATTATTAATCTTATCTTCACTACCACTATTTTCAACTATTTCAAATTTTAATACCACTAAAAACATAGAAGCTGTTATCAAACAGCCAATAAAAAAAGAAGCAACAAAAATTCAAGAACAATATTATCTTTCACAAAATCCTAATGATACAAATAGACCTTATGAATTTGAAAAAGCTATAAATTCTTCTCAAATGGTATCAAAAACAAGTATAAAAGGATCATTAGAATACACTTTTAGTTCTAACTATATAGGTTACACAAATTCATTCGAAGGTTTTATTCAAATAAATTATAAACAAAATGATGATTTTTGGAACGCCAATGCAACTTATACACTAGTATATCGCGGTACAATGTCATTAACTAAAGAAGACAAATATATTTCTGTCTTATCAGAAACAAAAGATAATAGCGGAATAACTACTTTACGCTTTTGTTTAGTAAATCTACCTGGAAATAATATTAAATTATTTAAATTTACCCAAAGTCAAAGCACTGGAAGTACTATCGAAAAATACAATTCTGCTCTATCTAAATTTAATTCATTAGTAGCTCAAGGTACTAACTATTTATCAACAAGAGAAATCATTTCCTTTAAAAGGGACTCCAGTTATACATTAGAAGATGGTGGTGAAGCAACTGTATATACAAACGTTGATGAACACTTAACAATCAATCAAATTATTTCTACAATAAGTGCTAGAGATTTATTTGGCGAAAGTGTTCAAATAACCATAGGCGAAAATGATTATAACGCCAATAAGGTCGGAACCTATAGAGTTCCAGTAACCGCTACAGATTCGTATTCTCAGACAGCTTCCGCTACTATAATTGTTATCGTTGATGATTATGAAGCTCCTGTTATTACTACAAAAAAAGTTGAATTAAATTCAGACTCACCAATTTCTTTTGAAAATTTCAAAAAGAAATTAGAAGTAACAGATAATTATTATTCACCTGAAGAAATCACTTTAACATGTGTCGAAACATCAAATGGTTTTTCCTGGGATACAAACTTAATTTATGGAGATTATGCTGTAGCAATAAAAGCAACAGATAAAAGCAATAGAAGCGAAAACTATACTATAAGTGTAAAAGTTAATGATGCTGTCGCCCCTACCATTAAAGATTTATCAGGTAATGTCCCTACTTCTCCAATAAGAATAGGATTATCAGCATTAAATTCTGATATAAACTCTCAAATTATTTCTTTATTTAAAGTTGAAGACGATCATGATGTTGGATTAGAGCCAACAATAAAAAACGGAACAGTTGAAAGAAAAGTTGGAAATTATAAAATCGTTTTACAAGCAGATGATACAGCAGGAAATCATACTGAACTATTAGTTAATATCGAAGTATTCGCCGATAAAGTACCTGTTTTTATCTTAAATCCATTATTTGCTATCTCCTCCCCTGATCGACCACTATCATCTGAAGATATAGAAGAATTAATTATTAACTCATTACCTAAAAATTATTCTAATTTAGCCATTGATGAAGAAGATTTAAATTCATATCTTCAAAATTCTTCTATAGAATGTGAAAATACAATTAAATTTACATATAATGATGAAGATTCAAATAAAAAGTCATCAGCTTTAATTATATCTGTTCAAAAAGCACCATTTTCAGAAAATAATATTTCGCCATCATTTTTGTCACAATTATTTAATTCATGGCAGACATTGTTTAATAATTTTAATAATATGACTATTACAAATTGGTTATTCATTATATTGTCGTCAATATTTACAGCAGGAATAATTGCATTAATTTATTTCATATATAAAAAGATAAATGAAAAGAAAGAACAAAAAAGCAATTCAAATGTAGAAGAATAAATAAAATTATAATCATTTCAAAAGCCTTGTTCGAATTCGAACAAGGCTTTTGAAAATTATATTTGCTCAAATAAATTAAAGATTCTTCCTCTGTGCCTCCAGCATGATTTGCAAAAAGCGCTTCTCCATTAGGAAAAGTAAAAACTTTATCACCAGTTGAAACTAATAAAAAATCTCCTAAAAGTTTATCAAAATATGGTGAACGAGTTTCTTTTGGACCAAACAACTCTAAATCAATTACTTCTTGTTTAGTATAAATATCAAAGTCATCTTCATAATATTTTTTCAAAAGATTATAGAATAATTCATGCTTATCTTTGTCAACAAAAAAAGTTGCAGCTCGTGGTTCAATAGAAAAAATATGATTTTTGGCCAAATCAAAAATATCCTGATGATATTCCACTGGTACAGTATTTTTCATATCATGATCAGCTAAAGATAAAATTAATACATCCTTATGTCTCTCGACAAAATTTTTTAATTGATTATCAATGTCTGCAATAATACCTTTAGTAGTATCATTTATTTCACCGAGTGTATGCATATAGTGATCTGGCTCGGTTAAATATGCATATATATATTTTTTATCTGGAAGTTTTCTTTCCACTTCATCAATTAAACCTTTCATAGAAGAATCTTTTAAAGCGAAACTTTGTACAGAGCAAGCAATATCAGCTCCATTTTTTTCATTTATTTGTTCAAATATAGAGCTATATTTTAGTGTTTCACCTATAGTTGGCGACATAAATTCCTCAGAATTATAAATTTGTGATGAAAAAGAAGTACATAATGTTCCATTTAAATAAGCCCACCATCCAATCCAACCAGTTTCAGAAGGATAAAGAGCATTACAAATACTGGTTGTTGAAGCAGCGGTTGTTGGTGGAAAAACAGCGCTAACTGTTTGAAATTTATGTTTATATATAAAAGGTGCAACATCCTTATAAGTAGTCAAAGTCTTTTTTCCCATAGCATCAAATAAAAACAATACTATTTTTTTATCCTTATTTTTTTCAAGTAATTTGTCTAAGGGTTCATATGTTTTATGTTGAGGAGAAACTCCAAAATATTTTAAAATACTAGAACTAACATTAACCAAAGTATTTCCATCTTTATATCTATACATTTTTTTCATTTATTCTTCATACCTTTCAGGATGTGCAGCTTTCAATAGTTTTAAGCTTTCTTCTTCGTTTAATTGCCGATATTCACCTTGCTTTAAATCACCATAAGTAAAGTCTTGAAATCTAATTCTATCTAATTTAATAACTTCCAAATTAAAAATTTTAAAAATTCTTTTTACCTCATGATATTTTCCTTCGAATAATGTTATATCAGCAACATCATCTGAAACAATACTCAAAATTGCACCGCTAGACATTTCATCGCGTCCTATATCTAATGGCGTTTTAACCTTTTCTATCATTTCCAAAGGAATTTTATGATTACAATAAACCCGATAAGTTTTCCCAATATTATTTTTAGGATGAGCTAAATAATTAACAACTTTTCCATCACTTGTTAACAATAATACACCTGTTGTATCTACATCTAATCTTCCTACTATCTTCAATCTTTTTTCATATTGCTCTGGTAAAAGTCTTAAAACTGAAGGATATTTTTCATCAATAGTCGAGCACATATAATCAGCCGGTTTATTTAATAAAAAGAATAAATCTTCTTTATATTCAATTATTTCACCATCCACTTTCACTATATTTTTTTCAGTATCAAAAATAGTTGATGGATCTTTAATAATTATATCATCTATTGAAACCAATCCATCTTTAACCAATTTTCTTGAATGTTTTCTTGTACCAAAATTTTCCTGGGCTAAAAATCTATCTATTCTTATCTTCGACATATTCAACTTCTTCAACTTTATCTTTTTGTTTATCTAATCTTGCAATTGCAAAAGAAGAAATAAAGCCAGCAATAAATAAAATTACGCTGATAATTATAATTACTATGATATTTCCTTCAGGAATAAAATTATCTTTAATTTGCCAAAATAATGCAAAAACAGAGCCTACAATAAATCCAATAATTGCCATAAAAGTCTGATAATGATATTTATTTAGTAAGTAAGTCATAATCTTTGATATTAAGAAAAATCCAACAATTACACCAACTCCAAATAAAAATAAAACAAGAAAATTATGTCCAAAATTATTAAATTTTATTAATTCAGTAAAACATGTTAATATCGGTTCCCAAAAACCCAAAATCAACAATAATGCACTACCGGAAATGCCAGGAATAACTAAAGCGCAGGATCCAACAATTCCAACAATAAATAAAATTATATAATTATACCAACTCATTGAAGAAGATAGATCAACTGAATTTCCAGATCCAAGGAAACTCATTCCAATAACAACAACAAGAGCCAATATAATTGAAAAAATACCACTAACATTTGGTTTTCTTCTAATGTTTTTGCATAACGAAGGCAAACTTCCTAATATTAAGCCTACAAAAAATACAATTGTTGGAAGGGGAAAATGCTGAAAAGCTAATTTTATAGGATAAATAGTTGCTCCTAATCCAATTGCTATTCCTAATACAATTGGCCATAAAAACTTAATAGAATTTTTAAAATCTTTTCTCAAATTGCTGATTGAAAAAAGAATTTTATCATATAACCCCAATATTACTGCTAATGTTCCACCACTAACACCTGGAACAATACATGCTACACCGATTAATGATGATTTTAAAATTGTAATTAAAGTATCTTTAAGTTTCATATAAATATTATACAAAATCGTATTTTAGAATTCTATAAAATTGAAACTAGGTAATGTAAATAATATGTAATATCCAATCTGAATAATTTTTTTATTTCGACAAAAAATAAACTTGGAGGTAACAAAATGTCTAATTTAAAATGTCATGACTACAGATGTCGACACAATATGAGCGGTAGTTGCTATTTAGACAGAATTGATATTTCTGTTAATGCAACTTGCCTAGATTTTCGCAAAGGAAATGAAGTAAAATCAAGTGAAGAAATAGCGGAAGAAATTAAAATTTCTCCACAAAAAATGAAAACTGAAATTTTTTGTCATTCATGTGATTGTCTAAATAACGTTGATTGTCACTGTGGATTAAACAATTTGCGAGTTGACGAAGTCAATAATATGTCTCTTTGTGTCAATCGCCGTTATTCTCATTAACAGCATTATATTGTCTTAATTTATCATATTCTTTTTTTGATTTTCTAAGATATGTATAACATAAAACTGTACCTATAGCTCCAATAATAGCCAAAATAACTCCCATCATCATTCGAAATGCTAAACTGGGATTGGGTCCTGGATCAGTACCAGAATTATATCCGAAAGCAACGCTAGCAAAAAGCATTGCTATTGAAGTTATAATAACTGATATTCTGCTGACTAAAGAACCTAATGAACTATAACTAGCTTCGCGGGAAATATGATATTTCATCTTATCAATATCTATTAGTTCACTTCCTAAAATATCTGGTGATATAAGTAACCCAGAAGCTATAGGTCCTACAAGTATGCAAATAATTATTGCGTGCCACCATTTAGTTGGAAAAGTAAATAATAATAATCCAAAAGGCAAGAGAGTATAGCTAATTTTATAGGCTAATCTTGCCCCTTTTTTCTTTATAAATTTATTCCATAATGGTATTGATCCCATTAAAGATACAAATAAAGCTCCTATAATTAAAGCTTGCTGAACCCCGTCAACATTAATCACATAAGTGCAATACATCGGATATAATGTAACAAGCAAACTCATAATCGCATTAAAAAAACTTTGTGTAAAATTAAAAAATATAAAAGATTTATTTAATAAAATTTGTTTTAAAGTTAAAAGCAAAGGTTGTTTATCTTCTTTGACAATATTATTTTCTTCTCCATTATTTTTAAAACCTGTTATAGCATAAATTGTTGAAATAAAGAAAACTAAACCATACATCAGACCGATGTTAAAATAAGTAAGACCTGCTTTTACTAATATTGGAGTAAGAATATTGCAGATTCCCATTGCAATAATCTCAAAAACGTGTTTAAAACTTGAAGTCTTTGCTCTTTCTTCTTCTGATTTATAATAAACAGGAAAAAGAGCATTATAATTTATATACATTACTGTAGAAGAATTTTCATATGAAACAGAAAAAAACAAATAATAGAAAAAGAATAATTCAGGTGACCAATTCCAAGAATATTTTGGCAAGAAAGTAAAAACAATAAAGAAAAAGAAAAAAGGCATTCCTCCAACAATCCATGGAAGTCTTTTTCCCCACCTAGATTTAGTTTTTTCAGATAAAAAGCCAAAAATTACATCATTAGCTCCATCGCACATAACCATGATTATCTTAGCTACTGATGCAAGAAAAAATGTTATCATCCCTTCTTGAACAAAATAAGACATACTATAAATTATAAATAACTGACCTAATAAAGTTAGCCCAAAAACATACGAAGAATATCGTACTTTATTTGTTTGTAAACGAGCACTTTTTTGAAAATTTTTTCTCATCAGTAAAATTGTACCATTAATTATATTTTTTAAATAATATTTTAAATACTTTTTAATAAGAAATTAATAAAAAATATGATAGACTATTTTGCGGTGAATAATATGAAATTAATTGTAGGTTTAGGAAATCCAGGAAGCCAATACGAAGACACAAGACATAATATGGGCTTCATGGTAATAGATGAATTAGCAGAAACTTTAAAAATATCAAATTTCAAAAATGATTTTGATGCCTCTATAGCTCGTTTTAATTATATGGATGAAGTAATACTTCTTGCTAAGCCATTAACATATATGAATTTATCAGGAACATCTGTAAAGAAAATAATTGATTATTATAAAATTAAAATTGAAGACTTATTAGTTGTTTCTGATGATATGGCACTTGAACCAGGTAGAATCAGATTAAGAGAAAAAGGTTCATCTGGTGGACAAAAAGGATTACAAAATATAATTGACAATTTAAATACTTCTAACTTTAAAAGAATAAGAGTTGGAATAGGCGAACCAGAGCATAATGTTGTTGATTATGTCCTCGGCAAACCTAAAAAAGAAGATCAAGAAAAAATAGATGAAGCTATATCCAATGCTGTTGAAGCTATACTTTTTTATTTGAAAAATGATTTTTTAAAAGCTAGCTCTATATTTAACTCCAAAAAATAAGGTTACTCAAGAGTGAAACTAAAAGATTTTGATTTTCAAAGATCAAATTTAGAATTAAATGGTTCAAATTTAGAATCATTAGCTTTTTCTGTTGTTCAAAAATATAAAAAAGAAAAAAATACTATAGCAATTTGTTTACCAACTTTATATGAAGCGCAACAATTTTTATCTTTTTTACTAGATTATTTAGATGAAGATGATATTTCTTCATTCCTCTATGATGAAGTGCTAAGAATTGATGCTCTAGGAACAAGTAGAGAGATGATGTATGAAAGACTTCATGCATTAAATATTTTATATAATAAAAAACCTGGAATAGTTGTATTTAACTCAATAAGCTTAATCCGACCAATAATAAGTCAAAATTATTTTGCATCAATAAATAAATCATTTAGATTAAATGATAAGTTTTCTCGTCAGGATTTTTTAGAATTTGCTTATCGCGCTGGATATACTAAAGTTCAAAAAGTTGAACATCCTGGCGAATTTGCTATTCGTAGTATGATTATCGACTTTTTTTCACCTGGAGAAAAAAGTCCTACTAGAATTGAATTAGATGGAAATATAATTGATGATATTCGAATATTCAATCCTTCAACAGAAATTTCAGAAAAAGAAATAGATTATGCCTATATTGGTCCAGCTTCAGATTTACTTTTTGAATATTCAAAAAAAGAAGAAATTATTAGCCATTTAAAAAAAGAATTAACAAATTATAAAGAATATGATCCACTATACATTAAAATTTCATCAAATATCAACGATATAGAAAATTCACTTTTAAGTGTTCCCTATCGTCTTTTCAAATATTATGGAGATTTTCATTCTATAGCTCAATTTCCTATAAAGGTTTACTCATATCATAAAGAAGAATGTCTAGCATTTATCGAAAATAAATTTTTAGAAGAAAAAGAATATTTTGGCGAACTCATAAATGGAAAAATAGCATTGCAAAATGAAGGCGTTTTTTTAGATTATAAAACCGAGTTTATCAATCTAACAGAAATTTCAGAAAATGACTCACCGATTCTTACTTCTGTTCCTTATGTTTTTACTTCGATAATAGATCTTGTTCAAACTTTAAGAACAATAATAAATGATGGCTATAAAATTGTACTTTGTCAAGAAAAAAATAGATGTTCCAACCTTATAAGCTATTTAGAAGATGGAAATATAAGGTATTCTTTTTATCCTAACATTTCTTCGGTAACAATTTTTTACGAAGAAATTTCTGGTGGCTTTTTATTTAAAGAAAAAAATATTATATTTTTAGGCAGTAAAGAAATTTATGGTCTAACTCATAGAAATTCACGTTTTTTATCTAGATTTAAAGAAGCAAAAATAATCCATAGTTATGATGATCTAGTTCCTGGTGATTACGTTGTGCACGAAATGCATGGTATAGGAAGATTTGAAGGAGTCGTAACTAGAAATAACCTAGAATATTTAAGCGTTGTCTATAAAGATAATGATAAACTTTTAATTCCCCTTGTCCAGTTTAAATTAATTAAAAAATATGCAGGTAGAGAAGGCTACGCTCCAACTTTAGACAAATTAGGTGGGTCAACATGGTTAAGAAGAAAAAGTCAAATTCGTTCTCGCTTAGTTTTCTTAACAGATCAACTTCTCGAAATTTCTAGCAAACGAAAATCTGAAAAAGGCATAGCTTTTCCAAGCTTTCCGGAATTTGAAGAATTATTTGCCAGCGCTTTTCCTTATGAATTAACTTCTTCTCAAAAAAAAGCTTGGGAAGAAATAAAAACTGATATGGAAAAAGAGCAGCCTATGGATCGTCTTCTTTCTGGAGATGTTGGTTTTGGAAAGACAGAAATTGCTTTAAGAGCTGCTTATAAAGCCATATTGGATTCAAAACAAGTAATTTTATTGTGTCCTACAACCGTTTTATGTCGGCAACATTATGAAGTTGCAACACAAAGATTCAAAGGCTTTGGTGTTCATATAGCCTGCTTTTCAAGATTTGTACCTTTGAGCATTCAAAAACAAAATATTGAAAAAATAAAAGAAGGAAAAATTAATTTGATTATCGGTACACATCGTCTTCTTTCTGATGAAATTAAATTCAAAGATATAGGACTTTTAATCGTTGATGAAGAGCAAAGATTTGGTGTTGCCCAGAAAGAAAAGTTCAAAAAAATAGGTGGAAATATAGATGTTTTAACTTTAACTGCTACTCCTATCCCACGAACACTACAAATGTCAATGTTAGGAGTACGCGATTTATCTAATTTGGATGAACCACCTTTAAATAGGCTTCCTATCAAGACTTATGTTACTGCATATAATAATGGATTAATAAAAGAAGCAATCTCTCTTGAATTAGGAAGAAATGGACAAGTTTATTATTTACATAATAGAGTTAATTCTTTATATTCCAAGGCCAATGAAGTTCAAAAATTATTTCCAAAAGCAAAAATTGGTGTCGCCCATGGAAAAATGACTCCGAGTGAAATGTCTGATGTTATGAATGCATTTTATGATGGTGAAATAGATATATTAGTCTGTACAACAATTATAGAAACAGGATTAGATGTACCAAACGTTAATACGATGATTGTCGAAGATGCTGATCATTTTGGTCTTTCCCAGCTTTATCAAATTAAAGGTAGAGTCGGAAGAAGTGATCGTTTAGCTTACGCTTATTTTTTCTACAATCCACAAAAAGAGATTAATGAAGACGCTAAAAAACGTTTAAAAGCTCTGAAAGAATTTACTGAATTAGGATCAGGATATAATATTGCTAAACAAGATTTAAATCTTCGTGGGGCTGGTGATATATTAGGAGCCGAACAAGCAGGTTTTATGGATACTGTAGGCTTTGATAGTTATCAGGCTTTGTTAGATGAAGTTATAGCACAAAAGAAATTTATGGAAAATGGAAAAAAAGAATCTTCCAACGGAAAAGACTTTATTCTCTCATTTAGTATCGATTCACATGTTCCAGAATCATATGCTGATGAAAGTAGCAGAATAACTATTTATCGTGAGTTAGCAAATATTTTAACCGATGAAGAATTATATAGATTTGCCCAAAAACTAAAAGATGTTTATGGTCCTTATCCATTAGAAGTTTTAAATCTTTTAAATAAAAGAAAAATCGAAATAATGTTAAGCAATTACTATGTAAAAGATTTTAAAGAAGATCTAGGATTTTATATACTTACATTAAATAAAGATACAATAAATGATCATAAAATTTTGGCCAATCTTGAATCACAATTATCAGAAAAAAAAGATATCATTCGTGCTTCATTTCAACAAGGTTGTTTGGTATTAAAAATAATTAAAACTAAAAATTATTTGGATGATTTGCTTTTTATAATTACAGTAGTAGATGAATTAATACAATCAAAATAATATTTGATATAATTTAATTAAGTAATTAAATTATAGGAGAATTTATTATATGGCACTCAACAGCAAAACTTTAAAATATGTTCCTACAACAAAAAAAGAAGGTAGATTTGTAACCATGGGATTTGGGGTTGAAATCGGAGATTTAGAAAGAATTTCTTCTTCTTATATAAATGATAATTTTTGTGATGGAAATAGATGTTTTGTTGGAGTTATATCAAGAGCACCACACGATATTCTTGGAAAAAATTTATATGCTGGCTATTCTGATCAAGATATGATTTCCATAAGAATGCAAGAGGCGGTTAAAGCAGCAAATATTGGATCTTACGCTTCTTTATATCTTTTAAATTATGTAAGTTTAAAAGAAGAAAAAAACTTTTTGCTTTCTGATTACAAGAATCTTTTAAATAATTATCGTCCTGATGTTATTTTTACATTCTCTCCTTTTGATGATGATATAGACCATATAGTTTCACTAACAGTTCTAATAGAAGCAATTAAACAAATAAAAAATTACTCTCCAAAACACATTTTTGCTGTGAATACTTTTGGAGATTTTGGCGCTTTTAATCCGGAAGGATTAATTCATTTAAATTTATCAAAGCAAAGAGATTTAATTAATAGTTTAATATCAGTTTATGTATCTATTAAAGAAGAAGGAAAAGTACTTGTTCCAGGAACAACTGCATTTGATTTATCAAGCAACATTTTTAAAGAAAATTTTAATTTGCTTGACTTTTGTCAAAAAATAATTGAACAAGTGAATTTTAATATTTCTTCAAAATTCGATTCAATATTTAAAGAGAAAGAATAATTTTTTAGATATTTTTCGAATAAGCTTTATATTCATCATTCAATTTTTCGATCTTTTTATCAGCTCTTTTAGTTAAATAAGAATGATTTTTATATAAAGTCAATTTAAAAATTAAAAGTACTACTATTCGTAAGCGAGATTTTAATTCAACATTTTCTTCACTTTTTATAGATTTTCTAATTTGTTTTAAAAGAGGAATAAACTTCTTATTTATTTGTTTTACTGTTTTTATTCTAGCATTATCAAACCACATACCTATTGTTCTAATTAAAGCCTTTTTTTCCTCATAGCTTAAAGAAATAATAAGTTCATCAACTGCTATTTGTATTTCTTTAGACATTCTTGATCTATCTTGAACAATAACAAAATTACCATTATGATCAATAATCCATCTTAAAGGATCGTGCTGATATAATCCTGTAATTGCATTACTTTTAATTATTTTAGCATTACTTAAACTACTATTTAATAAAATACCTATTAAAGAATTTCGTGGAATGGTTTTCTCTACTCTATTAACTATTCTTTCATACTCTTCAGTACCATAAATATTATATGAAAAACCAGGACCATCATGATCATAAACTTTAGAAATTCTTTTTTGATAAATTTCTTCAAGATAACAAGCAGCATGAATTGCTAAATTTCCGCCTTTAGAATGGCCACCAATATAAATTTTTTTACCAGCAGGAATTAATGGAATAACTTTCTGTGCATATTCAAGTGCTAATCTTTGAGATGGTACTACATCTTTTACAGCAAAAAGCAAATCTTCTTTCCATCCTGTAATTGAAATATCTGTACCTCGAAAACAAATATATGCAAAGGTATCACCTATATATGTCAATGCCGCAAATTGAATTTTATGTTTATCAGAAAAAACTTGATGAAAATATTTCATCTTAATATTTGAAAATCTTATACCTGATTGCAAAGATTTTAATAACTTAGTATTTTTTTGAGGATATAAAGTATTTTTAGTTATTGATTTAACATGTTTTGTTAATTCCATAATTGATGTTTCATCATCAAAATTATTATAAATATTATCAAAATCTTGATATGATATCTGACATAATATCAAACTATCTACATCACTAAACTCTTTTTCAATAAAATTTTTGTTAGCAAACTTTTTTGTATATTGATAAATGTACACTTTATTGGTTCCTCATTGTTATTTTAACATAACAATTAATTATTTATTATTTTTATTTATAAAGTATAAAACTACAATTACCCATAACTTAATATCTGAATTGATAAAAATAACATTTTGTGGTTTAATATTAAGAGAAATATTCCTTTGGGAGGTCTTATTATGAAAATTTTAATGCTCAAAGATTTAAAAAAAGTAGGAAAAAAAGGTGAAGTAGTTAATGTTAGCGATGGATATGGTGCTAACTACATTATTCCACAAGGCTATGGAAGAGTATATAACGAAGAAGCAAAAAGAGCTTATGCTGAAGAAAAAAAACAAGAAGCTATTAAACTAGCTGAAGATAAACAAAAAGCTGAAGATTTAAAGGCCGAAATTGAAAAAGTAGAAATTAAGTTTGAAGCTAGCGTTGGAAGAAATGGCTATATGATAGGACAAATATCAGCTAAACAAATAGAACAAGCTTTAAAGGCTAAAGGTCTTATTGTCGATAAAAGAAAGTTTGTAGACTTTTCTCCTGTTACATATTTTGGCCATGGAAAAGTTAAAGTTGAGCTATTTAAAGGTGTCATTGCTGAAATAAACGTTTATATTGTTGAAAAGGCTAAATAGATAATGGCTACAGATGCAACTATTGACTATAAAACAGAGCAAGCAGTACTTGGTGCTATAATTAATGACCCTACGGGTTCCAAAGCAGTTATTGAATCTTTAGAAGTTACTGATTTTGGCGATAGGAGGCATCAAGCAATTTTTAGTACAATAAAAAGATTGTATCTAACATATCTTGAAAAAGGTGGAAAAGATATATTCTCTTTTGATAATGCTGTTTTATTAGCTGAATTAAAAGCTGATAGAATTGATGAAGAGGCAGGTGGACTTGAATATATTTATGATTTGTCGATGACGGCAGTTGGCAATGATCAAATTAATAAGCATGTTGGAATTTTAAAAAATCTCTCTTTGGTTAGAAATTTATTTGAAAAAGTTGATTCTTTAAAAAGAAATTTTAATCAATCTTCAACAGACTATAGTGAATTCTTAGGTATTTTCGAAGATTCAGTAAAAGAAATTACCATGCGTAGAGAAGTTACTGACTTCATTGATATGAAGAAGGCTATTATAAATATGCAACAATATTATTCTAGACCTAATCTTAGTTTTAGCTCTGGCTACCCTTCTTTAGATAATTTGCTTAATGGAGGATTTCAACCAGGCAGTTTAATAATTTTAGCTGCTCGTCCATCTGTTGGTAAAACTGCTCTTGCACTAAATTTAGTATTAAATGTCGCCAGTGTAAATCGTTCTGCTGCTATTTTCTCCTTGGAAATGTCTTCAGAACAATTAATTATGCGTATGCTAGAAAATACTTCTCGATTATCAGAGCAATCAATAAGAAAATATTTAGGAAATAAACTAAATGAAAATTCAGCCGAAGGTGCGGAAATTTCTTCTTCTTTTAAAGCTGGACTAGATAAATTAGAAAAGAAAAGCATTTTCTTTGATGATCATTCTTCAAGTACTATCGGTGAAATTTTGTCAAAAGCTCGCCGATTAAAAGCAAGCTACTCTAATCTATCACTAATTGCTATAGATTATATTGGACTTATTAGTGTTCCATCAAATAAAAGTAAAGAAGCTAATAGACAACAAGAAGTTGCTATGATTTCTCGAAATCTAAAAGCTATGGCTAGAGATTTGCAAGTACCTGTAATTGCTCTTTGCCAATTATCCCGTGAAGTTGATAGCAGAAAAGATCATAAGCCTGTATTGTCAGATTTAAGAGATTCTGGTGCAATTGAACAAGATGCCGACCAAGTCATCACTTTATATCGTTCTGACTATTACGACGATGATGATAAAAAAGAAGATAACAATTCTGCTTATCCTGATGCACCAGAGGATATTCCTGCACCAGTTGATGAAGCTAATGATTCTTTTTCTGAAGTACATGTTGATGTTCAAAAAAATCGTAATGGAAAAACCGGTGAAGTAATACTTACATTTAATAAACTATTTTGTCGATTTGATGATACAAATTCGGGATACGATAACGATGATGGTTATTATGGTGGATAAATATGCAAATATTAAATATAGGTAGTGGTAGCTCTGGAAATGCTACTTTAGTTTATGATGGTGAAACTTTAATTCAAATTGATGCTGGATTACCTTCTAAAAAAATTAAAGAAGGACTTGCTTCATTAAATAAAACTCTAAATGATGTTAGAGGTCTATTTATAACTCACTCTCATTCAGATCATTTAAAATACGCAAATATTTATCCCAAAGAAAAAATATTTACACATAGCGATTGTTTACCTTTAAGTGAATTAGAAAAAGATAATATTCTATTTCCTAACACAAAATACATTCTTGGAACTTTTGAAATAACCCCTATTCTTCTGTCCCATGATGTAAAATGTTTTGGTTATGTTGTTCATTCAACTATAACTGATGAAACATTAGTAAATATTACTGATACTGGATATATTCCAGATAATTCTTTTGAAATTATATCCAATGCTGATTTCTATATTTTTGAAAGCAATCATGATACAGATATGGAATTAAATTCTCCACGTCCAGCTTATTTAATTAAAAGAAATATGTCTGATACAGGTCATTTAAACAATATTGATTCATCATATTATCTTTCTTTAATTGTAGGAAATAAGACTAAAACTATTTTATTTGCTCACCTCTCTCGTGATTGCAATAGAGAGGATTTAGTTTTAAAAGCATACAAAGATGTTTTTTTAGCACAAAAAGGATCAATACCAGATATTGAAGTATATTGCTTGCACCAAGATTTGCCAACATTTATTCAAACAAAAGTAAAATGAAATATACATTTATAATGACAGGACGACCTAAGTCTGACAACTTAGCAAATCTTTATAAAGACTATTTAAATAGATTAAAAAATTTCGGAAATGTAGACTTATTATTATTTCCTGAAATTGGTTTTAAAAAAGAACCAACGCCTAAACAAATTGAACTTAGACTGAATGAGGAAGCTAAAACTATTATAGAAACACTGGATAAATCTGCAAAAATTATTTTAATTGATTTGCATGGAAAAGATATAGATTCTATAGTTTTTTCAAAAGAGATTGAGAAAATAAAATCTTCTGGTACTTCCCATATCTATGTTATTGTCGGCTCTTCCTATGGAATAAGTAATCTTCTTCGTGAAAAAGCTTATTTAACATTAAAATTATCTTCTCTAACATTTACTCATCCTCTAGCTCTTTTATTAGCAATGGAGCAAGTATATAGAGCAGAAATGATATCCGCAAATAAAACTTATCATAAATAATGAGGTAATTATGAAAAACGAAAAACAAATAATTCTAATTTCTGCCTGCCTTTTAGGTTCAAAAGTAAGATACGATGGTCAAGCAAAAGAATATAAAAATATCAGAAAACTATTAGATTACTATGATATTATTCCTATTTGCCCTGAAGTGGATGGTGGATTAAAAATTCCAAGACCAAAAGCTGAAATTGTAGGCAATAAAGTCATGAATGAAAAAGGTAAAGATGTTACATCTTTTTTTAATGATGGAGCATATAAAGCTTTACAAGTGGCACAATTTAAAAATGTTGCCTTTGTCATTTTAAAAGAAGGATCACCTTCTTGCGGAAGTAATTTTGTTTATGATGGCACTTTTTCAGGAAAAAAGATTCCAGGTCAAGGAGTTACTGCAAAACTATTAAAAAAATCCGGAATACATATCTATTCAGAAAATGATATTCCAGATTTAATATTTAAATTAGAAAATAATAAAAATTAATCATCTAAAGAGTTTTTATATAATTTTCGTGCAACATAGTCGACAGCTTTTTGAAGTGAATGTCGACTATTTTTTGTTTCAGCATAGTAAAAAATAAATGCACCTAGTAGTGAATCACCAGCACCAACAGTATTATGTGTATTAACTTGATGTGTTTGAATAAAGAAATTTTCTAGACGATTTTCGTAATAATAAGCACCCAGTCTTCCTAATGAAACTAAAATCCTTTTTACACCTAAATTACTAAGTTTTTCACATGCTTTATTAATAGAAATCATGTCAGTAGCATCTTTTATTTCTATATTTGATAAAATACCTAATTCTTCATAATTAGGTTTAATTAAAACAGGTTGATAATTTAACATTGATACATATTCAGAATCAGAAATATCTAAGATGACTTTAAGTTTATTTTTTAATGTTATTTTCATCAATGTATTTGCCATATCAATTGAAATAATGCCTTTTAATCTTCCTGAAATAACTAAAATTGATTCGCTAGGAATATTTTCGATTTCTTTTAAAAGGTTATTAAAAGAATTTTCATCCATCTTTGGACTAGGTAAATTAATTGCAGTTTCACTACTTGAAGAGATTTTAACGTTAACTCTACTTTCGCCATCGACAGGAATTCCAATTGTTGGGATATTTTTTTCTTTTAAATCATTTAAAATAGTTTTACCAACTTCTCCACCATAAACGACAATTGCAGTACTAATTTGTTTTAAATCATTTAATATCAAAGAAACATTAATTCCTTTTCCACCAATAACAAATTTATAATTTTCTGCACGATTAATTTTACCTGATTCAAAATCTTTTACTTTTATAAAATAATCTATACTCGGAGAAAAAGTTAATGTATAAATCATTTTTTGGTTCCTCCAATATTTATTATTTTTATAATATCTTGATAATCCGGCATATCGGTATCAGTAATCAAAGTAGCTTCAGAAAGTTGAGCAAAAGTAACTGCAGCTACTCTATTAAATTTACTTTTTGTAGCTAAAATATAAGGCTTTATCGTATTTTCAAAAGCTTTTCTTTTTATTGCTGCTTCTATTGGGTCTGGAGTAGTAAACTGAGCAGTTCTATGAATTCCATTAGTTCCAAAAAAACCTATTATAAAATTAAAGCGATTCAAAAATTCAATAGCATAAGAACCAGTATATGCATCCGTTGTTAATTTAAGTTCACCACCTGTTACCAACACCTTTAAATTTCTTTGCGCAGCTTGTACAGCTAAAACAGGAGAATTAGTCACGTATGTAGCTTTAAGCGGTAAAAAAGGAATCATTGCCGCCACTGATGTAGAAGCATCTAAATAAACGACATCTTCTTCTTTTATCAAACCTGCTGCATATTTAGCAATTATTGTTTTATCTTCTCTATCTACTTCTTCACGTAAGCGATATTCTTGATCTGTTTGCTCAAAAACAATATTATCAGAATAATTAACAGCAATAGCTCCACCTTGAACTTTAATAATAAGATTTTGCTTAGCTAATTCTTGTAAATCACGGCGAATAGTACTTGGTGATATAAAATAAAGACTTGCTAATTCTTTAACAGTAACCTTTCCTTTTTGATTAATTAATTTAACTATTTCCGATTGTCGAGAATTTTCAATCATAATACTCCCCTTTTTGATTATATCATTTTTATTTATTCAATTTCTTTATTTGATTCATTAAATCAAAAAAATCTTTTTCAGAGGATATTTTAATAATGGATGATTTATAAATAGAAGCGTCCTGTAACCCTTTAAAGTAAAAAGGACCAACTCCCCTGATTAAAGATATAGCCGTATCAATTCCAAATTCTTTTTTTAAATTATTAAAATGTTCTATTAAAAAATTAGTTTGTTGCTCAATATTATCATCAATAATTGGATATCCTTTTTCTTTTAAAATTAAATTAGAAAAAATTGTCGGATGGCCTAAAGCTTCTCTACCAAACATATATCCATCTGCATTTGTTATTTTTTCAACTTCAGAAATATTATTTAAACTAATATTTCCATTAGCAATTATCGGAAGCAAATTCATTTTTTTTGCTTCACTGATTATATCATAATTAACATTTCCACCATATAATTGTGTTTTTGTTCGTCCATGTATAGCAACTCCTGCTACGCCTTCTTCAGCAGCAATTTTTATAACATCTAAAACATTTTTATGATTTTCATCATATCCTATTCTAGTTTTTATTAATACTGGGTGCCTAGAATTTGAAACTAAAGTATGAAAAAGTTTTTTTAATTCATCTTGTCTTTTAAGCCAATAAGAACCACTAAACTGTTTCATAACCTTCAATACTGGACATCCCATATTAAAATCTAAAAAATCAAATTTTGCATTCTCTTCAACAATCTTTATTGCTTTTGAAATTACTTCGATATCTCCACCAAAAAGCTGCAAAGCAATTCTGCCACCCTCATCTTCTTTTGGCAGCATATCAAAAGTTTTTTTATTTTTATAAAGTAAAGCATTACAAGAAATCATTTCAGTATATGCCAATGATGCACCATTCCTTAGCGCCATTTTTCTTAAAGATTTATTCGTATATCCAGCTAATGGAGCCATTATATATCTATTTTTTAAAATAATTGTTCCAATGGTTAAAGTTTTCATAAAGATAGTCTAACATAAAAAAATGCGAAAAAAAACAGTTGCTTAGGCAACTGCATTTTCGGTAAATTATTAAGCGTTTTCTTCAGCTGTAGCAACTTTTTGGCCTTTTCTAAGTGTGCGTAAGGCTTTTGCTGAAATTCTGACTTGAACTTTGCGTCCATCTATTTCAAGCGTAGTTTTTTGTAAGTTGACATTCCAGCGACGACGTGTAGCTCTCAAAGAATGGGAGCGATTATTTCCGCTAACTGGTCCTTTACCTGTTATTATACATCTACGGGACATAGTTATACCTCCTCAGTATCTTATAAATAATAGCATGTTTTTTGCTGTTTTACAAGATTAAATATTAAATTTATAACTTTCATCAATGAAAAAAAGTAAAACTGCTGCTTAATTACAGCAATTTTACTTTTAATTTATTAATTAAAAATTAATCGTTATAATTATAAGTATTAATTTTTTGTACACCATCTTGGCCAGTTATAGATAATAAGCAAAGTCTATAGCCTTTATTGTTCCAATCACAAAGAGCAACTTCAACTGTTACTTCTTGACCATCATATTCTTTTAACATTTTATATTGACTATTAGCATCACTGCAGTAGAATAATGCAGAAGCATCTTTATCAGCTGCACCATTAATAGTTAAATAAGCATTTGAATAAAATTTTGTTTCAACAAATTTAATTACACCTGTAACAACAAATGCTTTATTTGTAACATTAGTTTCAGTTGTTATCTTTAACAAATCAGCAAAAGTTTTAGATTTATCAAATGAAGCAGTGGAATAATCATGTTTTCCATAAAGATTAGCAACAATTGTAGCAGATTGAATACAACTTTGAACTGTTGTATTTTCTTTACTGATTTTTTGAACTCTATAACCTTCAATAATTACTTCATTTCCAAAGCTAATAGTATTTAATACTTCAGCATCCATTGTAACTGCAATGATACCTGTATCATCAACTAAATAAAAACCACTTTGATTAATTAAGGATGGTCCAGCAATACCACGAACAGTAATTTTATTTTCAGCATCAACTGGAGAATTAAATGCTTCATCAACTGTCAAAGCAGAAATAACTTTTGGTGCATCTACTTTAATTGTTATCTTCTTTTCAACTGGAGTATATCCCTCATTGTTTAATGTAACAGTTATTTCAGCAGTTCCGTTATTTTTGGCATGCATAACTGTTTGTCCGTCTTCTTCAGCAAAATTAATAACATTTTCATCATTAGATTTATAAGAAATACTAACTTTGCTCAAATCAATTAAATCATTAGAAATAGAAGTAGGAACATTCAATAGAGGGTCACCGGTGTAAGTATCTTTAAATATATCTTTAACATAATATTCATATGCAAATTCTTGAGCTTTAGCTTGATCAAAAGTATATCCTTCATCAACAACTTGAATTGGAACAAAACGCCAATAGCAAGCAGTTGTTGTTGATTTAGCATTGATTGCTGTTAAATAGACTGTGCAAATCTTACCATCAAATTCATTTAACCATTTATAATCGCTTCCACTAGCTTGTGTATAAGAATATGATCCAGTTTTTCCATCTAAATCATTAATATAATAGTTAACAAATCCTTTTCCATCAACTTTCTTTACTTGTGCATAAGTTTTGAAAATTTTATTAGATATATTTTCTGTTACAGGTGTATTAACTAATTCTTTAACTGTAATTTCACTGATCCATGATTTATCAAAATCAGTATTGCCTTCATCATTTTCAATTAATGTTGCACTAGAAATTTGGCAACTTCCTTTATATCCAAATTTTTCAGCATTAGATTTCTCACCTTCAAGAATCCAAGAATCTTTTTTACCTGCAATAGTTACTGTATTTCCAATAGAAACACGTGCTGCAATTTGACTATCATAAACATAGATTGAACCAGTTTCATCAACAATGTAGAATCCATTAGGAATTAAGCCTGTAGCATAAGTAATTCTTGCTACAACACCAGTTGTTTTAACTAAGTGTTCTAATTCTACTTCACGAACAGCAGAAATCTTCATTTCTTCATATTCAGAAGGATCAATAACTGGATCAACGTGTTCAAATGAAATTAGTCTAGCATTTTTTATTTCAGCGGTGCCGTTAAAACTATGCAATGTAACAGAGACAATAACAATATCACCAGCATAAGGTTTATTTTCTAATTCACTGTATCTTAAGTTTCCATCGGCATCATATGTTCCATAAACACTAATTGTTCCTGTATCATCTTTTAAAGTCATTTGACCATATGTAGGATTATCGATTGATACAATTGTTGCTTTGATCAAATATCTTTCAGTTGTTGGATCTTCACCAGCTTTTAAACCAATTTCAATTGCCTTAGCAATTGTTATAGTATTTCCATCTGGAAGAGAAGAAGTAGAACTAGATGAAGAAGGTGTACTAGTAGATGTACTTGTTAAAATAGAAGATGAAGTGCTGCTAGAACTTATAGAGGAAGTAGAAGAAGAGGTTGATGATACACTAGAACTCGTTGTTGGAAGAACATTAGAACATCCTGCGAGTAAGGTAATTGAAGTTAATGCTAAAATGCTAAATAGACTTTTTTTCATTTTTACTCCTTATAAATCTATCTTTATCACAAAAAGAAAAGATACCCATAGGTAGAGAATAACTCGTACTTATCGTTTTTTTTGCATTGAACAAATTGAACAATGGGGGGTATCTTAGTACTTTTATGATATAAATTTGGAAGCTTGCTTCCTATATAATTATAAATAATAACCATATTTAATTCAAGTCAAAAAAATGTAAATTATAAAAAAGCTTTGAATTTACATTTTTTTCAATTCAAAGCTTACATTTTATTTATTTTTTGTTAAAAATTCTGCGTAATTTTTTATAGAATCTTTTGTTGTTTCAATCAAGAAAACCGGAGTTTTCATCTCAGTTTCTATCTTTTGACCAAAATCAGAAGCAGTAATATGCATCAAATCCATTTGATCAATAGACAATACTAATAATGAATACTTTCTAGAAGCAGCAAATTTCTTTATAGTACTATCAATAGTAGATGCTCTATAACTATTTGCATTTGCAGAACGAGACTCAGCAAGTATAACAAGACATTCAGGATTTTGATTGAACATTCTTTTCAAATCTTCATTTATCTTATCACATTTAGGTGATTCGCCAAAATATGGCAACGAAGTTTTAGCTTTTTCTCTTATTTGCATTTCTTCTTCGTTTTCAGAAATTTTATGTTCATCAACACTTGGAAGTTCACGATGTTCTAATAAATATGAAATTTGTTCTGCTGTTAAAGTTTCAACATTTATTAATGTCTCAGCCATAAGTTTCACATCTTCTTGATGTTCGAGCAAAATTTTTCTAGCTTCCTGATGACATTCTTCAATTATTCTATATACTTCTTTATCAATTTCATATGCCTTTTGTGAAGAGAAATTTTTTGTTGTATCTGAATAATCTCTACCGAGGAATACAGAGCCACTAGGCTGACCATATTGAATTAATCCCAATGGACTCATTCCATATTGAGTAACCATAGCTTTAGCTAATTTAGTAGCCATTTCTATATCATTACTAGCTCCTGTAGAAACATCGCCAAAGAAAATTTCCTCTGATGTTCTACCGCCTAAATATCCAATTATTCTTGCCTTTAATTCACTTTCAGTTAAAAGGAAACGATCTTGTTCAGGCGTCATCATAACATGACCACCAGTACGTCCACGTGGAACAATTGTTACTTTTTGAACCTTATCAGAATGAGGAACAAATAAACCGATAATCGCATGTCCTGATTCATGATATGCAACTTGTTTCTTTTCTTCAGGAAGCATATGTTTATTAGATTTAGCAGGTCCAGAAATGGATCTATCGATGGCTTCGTCTATATCTTTAATTGTAATTCTATCACGACGTTCACGAACTGCTAAGATTGCAGCGTCATTCATAATATTAGCAATATCAGCTCCAGAGAAACCAGTTGTTCGAGAAGCAAGAGCAGAAAAATCAACATCATCCGCAATTGTCTTTCCACGAGCATGAACTTTAAAAATTGCCTCACGGCCTTCTTTATCAGGCAAATCTACAGTAATTTGACGATCAAAACGTCCAGCACGTAACAAAGCAGGATCCAAAACATCAGCGCGGTTAGTAGCAGCAATAATAATAACACCAGAATTATCAGCAAAGCCATCCATTTCTACCAATAATTGATTTAATGTTTGCTCTCTTTCATCATTTCCGCCGCCTAAACCTGCTCCTCTTTGACGACCGACAGCATCAATTTCATCAATAAATACCAAACAAGGGGCATTATTTTTAGCTGTTTTAAACATATCACGAACACGAGAAGCACCAACACCTACATACATTTCAACAAAATCTGATCCAGAAATTGAATAGAAAGGAACTTCAGCTTCACCAGCAACAGCCTTAGCTAATAAAGTTTTACCTGTTCCCGGAGGTCCAACAAGGAGGACACCTTTAGGCAATTTAGCTCCTAATCTCGTATACTTTTGTGCGTTTTTAAAATAATCTACAATTTCGATTAATTCTGATTTAACCTCATCACATCCAGCAACATCAGCAAATTTAGTCTTAGTATTTGTAACTCTTCGTGCCTTTGAAGAAGCAACATCTGTCTGATTTTTCATCTGCTCTTTCATGCTTTTATTGAGGCGAGAAATAGCAAACCATCCAGCACCAATCGTTACTACGGTAATAAGAATTGTTGGTAACCATGATAAAAAGGCGTTATTTGATGGAGTTAAAGACTTATACACGTCAGAATTATAAAATCTATTATTTGGATTAGGATCAATACCAGTAATTGTATTATTTGCAACAGTTACAGCTGATCTAGTTCTAACTATTTCAAGAACATAATAATAAGATGTTTTAGTATCTAATGTTCCATTAAATTTCCAAAGAGTACTAGTTTCAATTTTATTATTAGTTACTTCGTAATACTCTCCATAAATTTGATATTGTTGAGTATCAGTAGTACAAACTTGAGTTTGAAGAAGTGTAACATATTTATTTTCCAAAACATTAGCTAATTCACCTTCATAACTAATATTTCCATCTTCATCAACAACCTGTCTTATATCAGCATTTGTAAAAGTCTTTGTATTCTTTGAACTATATGATGGTCTTACTAAAAAGAAAATCATAAATGTAACAATTGCAATAACGACAATATAAATAAGTGCAGTACCTATCCATGGACGACGAGATAGTGGTTTTTGATTATTATCTTCAGGACCTTTTGGGGCAATTGGCATATTTTAACCTCCTTTATATTTTTAAAATTATTAAATAGCAAAATTTATAGCTACTAAATTATATCATGTAAAAATGTATAGAACAAAGAATATAATCAGTTTATTTTGACAAAATTTATTATATGTCAAAATTCAATAAAATATGTTATTAATAAAAAAAACGTTTTAGAATAAAATATTTCTATGAAGCAAAACAAACTAAAAACAAAATTATTAAAATGGTATAATTCTTCACATTTAAAAAAATTTATTGATTTTTCTATAAAATTATGGAAAATTAACGGATATTTTTACATGCCTTCATCTTTGGCTTTTTATTTTATAATTTCTCTTGTTCCAATTTCATCTATTTTATTTATGCTTCTTTCTTATTTTTCAAGAAATTTTGCCGATTCTATTATTGCTTTTTTAGAAAGCTTCACAATTTTTTCTAATTCTAATATTCAGCAAATTCTAGAATATTTAAAATCAATAAATACAAGTGATTACATTGCTCTTATAACTTCCATAATCGGTTCACTATATGTTGCTTCACGTGCGATAGAATGCTTTTCAAGATTCGCAGATAGATTTTATGGAAAAGAAACATTAAATCATCACTTTTTTAAAAGAAAAGGAAGGTCAATGCTTTTAACATTGTTATTTGCTTTATTTACTTCTGTAATTTGTATCAACTTTGTCCTTCTTTCTCCATTTTTTGAAAAAATATTCGGTTATGGTATTGGTAAAACTATTCAATATTTTGCTGGTTTATTTATATTATTTATTGGTATTCTATTCTTCTATAAAGTATCTCCTACCCAAAAAGAAAAACTAATAAATTTAATTCCAGGAGCATTATTTAGTGCTATAGGTATTTCTTTAACTTTATTTTTCTATGGTATATACCTCTCTTATTCCATCGGTCATTTTTCAGAAATTTATGGTCCATTGACATCTCTTATTATTATTCTATTTGTTTCGTTATTTTCAAGTTATATTTTCATAACAGGTTTTTATCTAATAATATTACTGAATGAAATCAAAGAGAAAAAAGCAAATGAAAAAAAAGAAAAGGAAAAAAAGGAACAACAAAAAAAGAAGTTGAGTATTATAATTATAAAAAACACTTCAACTTCTAAAAAAACTAAATAATCTTATCAAAGTACTTATTGATTGTAAATTGTTTTTTCTTCAAATTCAAATTATCATCAAATAACAATTCGTATGCACGAAGTGACAATCCTTTTTTTATTGTCGATCCATACTTTTTATCGCCCACAATAGGATGCCCTATAAGTGCAAAAGATGCTCTAATTTGATTTCTTTTTCCAGTAAGTATACTTATATCAACATAAGATTTTTCATCATTAGAAGAAATCAATCGATAATCAGTTATAGCTAATTGTCCATTTTTATTTTTATTTGTAGCAAATACATTATTGAATTTATCAGTAATAAGATAAACTTTTAATCTATCTTTTTCTTTTTTTATTTTTCCTTCAACTAGAGCTTCATATTTTCTAACAACTTTTTGTTCTTCAAATTGTTTTTGAAGTAATGTTTTCATTTCAGCATTTTTTGCAAAAATAACTAATCCACTAGTATCTTTATCAAGTCTATGAACAATAAAAATACGGCCATTTTGCTTTTTAACATGTTCGTAAACTTGATGATACAAGGTAGCCTCTACTGGAGTTTTTTCATCCTTAATTGTTATTAATCCACTAGGCTTATCAACAACAATAACATCCTCATCTTCATAGATGATTTTCATCTTTAAAATTTTTCTTTTCATTTTATTTAAATAACAAAGTAGCTTTCACAGCTTTTTCATATTGAGCTATTTTAATATTGCGTTTTTCCACATTCATTTTCGGATTAAAGACATCGCTAGAAAATGTTATTTTTTTAATATCTTCCAAATCTAAAAAATATCCACTGGTAATTCCAACTAGAAAAGCAGCCCCTAAAGATGTTGTTTCTACTACTTCTGGTCTAAGAATTTTAGTTGGCACGATATCACTTTGGAACTGCATAAGATAATTATTACTACTTGCACCCCCATCAACACTTAAATAATTCAATTGAATTTTTGTATCATCAATCATTGTCTTTATGACATCATAAGCTTGTAAAGCAATTCCTTCTAATGTTGCTTTCACAATATCATTTTTATTCGTTCCTCTTGTAATGCCATATATTGCACCTCGACATTCATTATCCCAATATGGCGTACCAAGTCCAGCAAAAGCAGGAACAACAATTAAAGATTCATCTTTAGAAAAAAAAGCTTTTTCTTCTGTTTCAGCAGCATTTTCAACTAAATTTAATCCATCTCTAAGCCATTGAACAGCAGCCCCACCAATAAAAACCGACCCTTCCAACGCATAGTACTTTTCGTTTTTTGTTGTTAATCCTATTGTTGTCAAAAGACCATTTTCTGAATAAACTGGATTATTTCCTGTATTCATTAAACAAAATAAGCCAGTGCCATAGGTCATTTTAATTCCACCTTTTTTTATCAATTGATGTCCTAATAATGCAGATTGTTGATCTCCAGCAACTCCCATAATTTTTATAGGTCCACAAGAAAATAAATTAGTTTCTCCATAATAATCTGAACTATTTTTTACTTCAGGCAACATAATTTTTGGAATATTAAATATCTTTAAAAGATCATCATCATATTGCAATGTCTCAATATTAAATAATTGCGTACGAGATGCATTGCTAGTATCAGTTGCAAATATTTTTCCACCTGTTAATTTATAAACTAACCAACTATCTATAGTACAAGCTTTTACGTATCCGTTTTCAGCCCTTTCTTGAAGATTATATTTGTCTAAAAGATATCTAATTTTTGTTGAAGAAAAATATGAAGACATTGTCAATCCAGTTTTTCTATGAATTAAATCTTTATACTCTAAATATTTTTTTACAACATCATTTGTTTCATTGCTTTGCCAAACAATAGCTTCTGTTAAAGGTTTTCCAGTATTAGAATCAAATAGTAAACAAGTTTCTCTTTGTGTAGCTATTCCTAAGCCTATTATATCTTTGCCGGAAACACCTGTTCTTATCAAAACTTCATTGATGACATCAACAGCTGAAACAAAAATAGCGGTTGGATCTTGATGAACATACCCAGGAAAAGGGTATGTGCACTCTAAATCTCGCTGGGCAGTATAAATTTTATGTCCAGCAAGATCAAAAAGCGTCGCTCTAGTTGAAGTAGTTCCACTATCTAATGCGAATAAATATTTCATTTTAATAACGATGTGATTCGTCTGTTAAAGCTTTTAAATGACAAGCTAATTCATCGGACAAAGCATTTTGTGGTAAACGATATTTCCAGTTAGTACCTAAAGTACTAGGAACATTAATTCTTCCTTCTGTTCCAACTTTCAATAAATCTTGAATTGATAAAATAACAGTATCAGCAACTGAACGCATTAAAACACCTATCATTGTATCATGAATATATTCTTCTCTATCTATATGTAAGTATTGTTTCATAAACTCATGTTGTTCAGTATGTTCTGCTAAATACCCGGCCAAAGTATCATTATCATGTGTTCCTATATATGCAACACAATTATGGTCATAATTATGTGGCAAGAACGCATTTTCCATTCCACTATCAAAAGCAAATTCAAATACTTTCATTCCAGGCCAAGAAGAATCTTTAATCAATTTAGTAACTGTAGGTGTCAATAAACCTAAGTCTTCCGCTATAAAGTCCATTGTTGGTGCAGCTTCTTTTAAAGCATTGACCAATTTCATATTTGGTCCTTTAATCCATTTACCATTGATAGCTGTTTCTTCTCCATATGGTACAGCCCAATATTCATCAATTCCACGGAAATGATCTATTCTCAAAACATCAAATAATTCTGAACACTTTTTTACACGATATTTCCACCAAGAATAATTATCCTTTTCCATCTTATCATAATCATAAAGTGGATTTCCCCACAATTGTCCCGTAGCCGAAAAATAATCTGGCGGAACCCCAGCAACTTTAGTAGGTCGACGTTCTTCATCTAATTGGAACATAGATGAATTTGCCCAAACATCTGCCGAATCTAACGCAACATAAATAGGAATATCCCCGATAATTTTAACGCCATGTTCACAAGCAAACTTTCTTAAATCCTTATATTGCTTGAATGCTTCATATTGTAAAAATACCCAAAAATAGTATTCTTCTGTATTTTGAGAAATTAAAGCGTCAATTTTTTCAGAATCATATATACGTAATTCTTTAGACCATTCTTGCCAACTTTTTCCGTTTTGTTGATTTTTTAAAACCATGAAAATAGCATAATCTTTTAGCCATTCTTTTTGCTCTTCAACAAATTTATCTAAACGATTTTTATAATTATTTTTTATAGCTTTTGAATATGCTTTACGAAGAATTAAAAATCTTTCATGATAAATTTTTCCATAATCAATCCATTGTTCATAGTTTTGATTTTGTGTTTTTAAATCTGTTTTAGTTAATAGCTTATCATCCGCTAAAAGATCTAAGTCTATAAAATAAGGATTTAACGCAAAAGCTGAAAAAGATTGATAAGGAGAATCACCATAAGAAGTTGGATTAAGTGGCAGCATCTGCCAATAACTTTGGTGAGCCTTTTCTAAAAATAAAATAAATGATTGTGCTTCTTTACCAAAAGTTCCTATTCCATAATTTGAAGATAAAGAAAACACAGGAAGTAAAATGCCTGATGCACGTTTCATAAACACCTCTTTCTTAACTAAAATATAGCAAATTTTTTTAATTTTCTCAATAAATATAACATATATAATACTATATTTATAATAGTCTTCTCATTTTAAAAAAACGAATCTTGACAAAAATAACAAATAATTTTAATCTATCAAATATCGATAAAAAATTGGAGAAAATATGAAATTAAATGTTTTTAAAAAATACCTTATTTTACCATTTATTATTTTAACTTCTTGTAGTACTCAAAATCAGCTAATTGAAATCGAAAGAAATGCTTCTTTAACCGAACCAATTTCAATAGATGGAACAACTCTGCAAGAAAAAATCAATAATAAAAATAATTTTTTGCTTTATATAGCTAATCCAGGGTGTTTATCATGTGCAGCTTTTAACGATATAATTAATAAATATATCGAAAATTCTTCCACAACAATTTATAAAATATTCACCTTTCAACTTCTTTCATCTTCAAATATCGAAGTAACTACTGTACCAGAAATTATTGCCTTTTCCCAAGGAAAAATAAAAGATAGAATAAGAGACTTAAACACTTATTCTCAATTTGAAGACTTCTTAAAAAAGAATGTTATTCTTCCGGCCAAAATTTCTATTAATGAAGAAACGCTAGATAAAAAAATAGAAAACAAAGATACTTTTATTGTGAAATTCTCTTGGAATCAATGCTCTGACTGTAATTCTTCAAACGAATTATTTTTAAACAAATACCATAGTGAGAATCAAAGCTATACATATTATGAATTTGAACTAAGTGAATATTATGAAAAAAGACAAGATTCTAACGATCCTTATTGGCTAAATATGACAACAAAATACGGCCTTAGTCAAAAAGGAAATGAGACATTAGGATGGCATAATGGTGTTGTCCCTACTTATCAATTCTACGAAAAAGGTATTTTAAAAGATGCTGTTGTCATTTATAACGATGATTATGAAAAAATATTAGATGACTATGGTACAATTTCCCAAATCAAAATAACCAATACTTATTTTTCAGATTCACCTTATTTAGGTATGTCCTTCTTAAGCACAGAAAATAAAAATGCGTTACAAATTTATAGAGAAGAAACTTCTTCTTTCTATTTGAATAAAATAAGTAATTTATTTAAAAACATATATTAAGGTTTATTTAAATTTTTCTATTTAAAAAGTCACTATTAAATTTTTGAATATATATAAAATTTAATAATGACTTTTTTATGGTGAGTTTATTTATTTAAAGAATTCTTGCATGTTCCATTCTTTAAAATTTCATCTAGATTTTGTAAACTGATTTCAACCATATCTTGTAAAGCCATAGTAGTAGCTGAACCGATATGAGGAGTAATAATAACCTTTGGGAATAAATCTATAATTCTTTGATGCACAGGATCTTGAAGTGATTCATTTCCATGATCTTTAAAGAATAAAGCTTTTTCATTTTTAACAACATCTAATGCTAAACCATCAAGTTTCCCACTTTCAACAGCATCAAGAACAGCATCAAAATCCATTACTTCTCCTCTTGCTGAATTAATCAAAATCGCATGATCTTTCATCTTTGAAACAAATTCTTTGTTAATAAAATTATCAGTTGATCCTTTTATATATGGTAAGTGGCAGCAGATAATATCGCTATTTTTAATTAAATCATCTAATTCAACAAATGTTAATACCTTTTCTGCTTCTTTATTTGGATATGCATCATATCCAATAACCTTAGCCCCTAAACCTTTAAATAATTGTCCGGTTGTACGTCCTATTTTTCCACATCCCAATATACCAACTGTGCATTCTCTAACTTCTCTTGAAAACATTCGATCAGTAACTACAAAATTTTTGGCACTAGTTCTTTGTAAAGTATAAGGCAAATTTCTTAATAAAGACATACCTAATGATACTGTTAATTCTGCAACAGAATTTGGTGAATATCCAGGTACAAAAGCAACTGGAATATCTAATTTTTTGCAAGCGGCAATATCGATATGATTATATCCAGCAGTTCTTGTAAGTAAAACTTTCATTCCGTGTTCTTTTAAAGCCCTTAAAGAATCTTCATTTAAAAAGCAATTCCCTCTTACCATGACATATTCATATCCATAAGCATCTTCTTTACAATCATTGGATAAATATATATCACGGTAAACAAATTCAACATCATATTTTTCTTTTAATTTTTCAAATGTTGGAAGTTCATAATTTCTTACACCATAAGTAATAATCTTTTTCATTTTAATTCTCCTATTCTAAGCAAATAAACCTGCACTTTGAATAATTGTCAATAAAATCATATAAACTGGAATAAATACAACTGAAACAAATGTTGAAATCAAAGAGCAAGACGAAGCAAATTCAGCTTCTTTATCAGAATTAATACAATATGTTACAGCTACTGTAGCAGGAGGAACAGCCCACATCAAAGTGGTTGCTGCTAAAGTATTAAATGTTACATTGATTCTTGGAATTAAATTAATCAAAAATAATAATGCAAAATTAAGAATCGGACCAACTAAAACTTTAACACCGGAATATATCCAAACCAAAGAGTCCCCAGCGGCTTTCTTAAATGAAACCTTTCCTAAAGTACAGCCAATAGCAATCCAAACCATAGGAGAAGCAAGATTTCCTAATGTCTTCATTGTTTCATAAATCCATGGCAATGAAATGCTGATGTTCCAGAAAGCACCAGTTTTATTATTGAAATTAATAACCCACCAATTATTAATATCATCAGTTCCTGGTATAAGTTGTAAAGACCATAATATAAAGCCGATAAATGTTGCAATAATTATTGGATTAACAAAAATAGTTTTTACCATCTTTAAAATTTGTTTTGAATCCAATTTTTTGCTTTCCTCATTTTTATTTTTGTTGCAAATAACATAATAAGCATAAGAATAAAGGAATACACGATAAGCAACATTAAACATATTTGAATCATTAATAGCACTTGGGAAAACTGCACTAATTAAAGGCTGTCCAAAAAATGTTGTCGATCCAAACGTAAATAAGACTTCCAAAACTATCCTTTTTGTTGGATTTTTAACAGGGAGAAATATAAGTTTGGATAAAAAGATAAAAAGAATATAAACGACAAAACCATAGATGAATGAAACGATTGCACTTTGAAAAGTAGCTGTTGAAATACTTGTCATAAAAGATGAAAATGCTAGGCATGGTAAAGCTATAGTCATGACAACTTTTGTGAGAGACTTTCCAGTATTTTCAGGCAATATTTTGGCTTTAGTTAAGAAAAAGCCGATTAAAATTATGATGACACTTTTACAAACTGCAGTCCACAATCCATTAGACGAGAGGGCAGATATAACATTATCACCAATCGATGAACTTAAGAAATACATATTAGTTCTCCTTCCATAAATAAAATACTTGCCTTATTTTGATATTTCAATTAAATTCTTTTATAATTAATATACGTTTTTTTTATAAAAAATATAAAAAATTTATATAAGAGGAAGCTATGAATATTGAGTATTTTCGTCATTTTGTTGAAATTGTTAATGAAGGAACAATTTTAAAAGCATCAAAAAAATTATTTGTCTCTCAGCCATCTTTAACAAATGAAATCAAATTTCTTGAAAAAGAATACGATATAGAATTATTTAATCGGAAAGGAAAAAAAATGAGTTTGACTGATTCCGGAAAACTTTTTTATGAAGAATCAAAAAAGATCATTGGAAACTATGATAATTTAAAAATAAAAATGCAAGAAACAATTGATGGAAAAAGTGGATTTTTGAAAATTGCTGTGCCACCAAGTATTTATCATTCTATGCTTCAAAACTGTTTTCAAAAATTTATTGAAAAATATCCGGATGTAAAATTAGAAATTTTCGAATCTTCTACTAAACAAGTTGAAGAAAGATTATTAAACGAAACTGTTAGTCTCGCTATTACCAATGCTTCTATTACTAAAAGCAACTTATTCGATTTTTTAATAATAGCTGATGAAAGCTTGAAGGTTTATGTTGATAAAAATTCTGAACTTGCAAAAAAAGAACAAATAGAGATTTCCGATTTATCAAATCAAAAAATTTGTATTCCGCGTGCATACTTTACTTTTTTAAGTGAAATTTGCAACGAAAAAAAAGTTAAATTTCTCGATTATCTTCTGACCACCACTTCAATAGGCTGTGTTGAATTTGCTAGATTAAAAAATTATATAGCAATTGCTCCGTTTCCTGAAAATGAAAGCATTCTTTCTAGCAATATGGTGGAAAAAAGATTTAACATCGAGAGTAATTTAACTCTTAAAAGAAAGTTAGTATGGAAAAAAGGAATTTATCTTTCTAAAACAGAAAAGAATTTTATAGAAATTTTTGCTCCTAATTATTTTGCTTAAATCTATTAAATATATAAGTTAATCCTGAAGAAACAGGGATAGAAGCAAACAATATTATTCCAAGGACCAACCATTGTATTTTATTGAGAATAAATGGATTGATGCCTATTAAGTTTTGCGGGGCTAAAAACACTGTTAATACAGAACAAATTATCATAAAGATTAGTAAAACTGTTCGATAAGCATCCATTGGTCTACTAATTTGATAAAGCATTGATAAAGAACAAATTACCATTCCAATAACAGCCATTGAGATTATGCTCAATTGTGAATCAATATTTCCATTTATTTCAAAAAATCCGAGACGTCCTGGGAATAAAGTACAAAGAAGTGATAAAAGCAATAAACAGCTTCCAGGTAATGATGAACAGATAACATTTCGCAAAAAATGTCCTTTTATCTGACTTTTATTCGGCTGTAAAGCTAAAATAGCAGAAGGAATACCAATACAGAATGTTTCCATAATCATCAAATGTTTCGGAGTAAAAGGATAAGACATTTTCGATCCAAAAATATTAGAAAAAATAACAAAAAGTGTTAAGAAAATAGTAAACAAAGTTTTCATCAAAAACATCGAAGAAGATCTTTGAATATTATTAATTACTCGGCGTCCTTCTTCTACAACTTTTGGCATCGAAGCAAAATTACTATCTAATAAAACCAAATTTGCCACATTTTTTGCAGCATCAGCTCCTGATGCCATTGCAATAGAGCAATCAGAAGTTTTCATTGCAATTATATCATTGACACCATCACCAGTCATTCCAACTATTTTTTGACTTGATTTAAAAGCCTTAACAAGAGCAGCTTTTTGCTCAGGAGAAACACGACCAAATACTGTATATTTATTTGCGACTTCTTGGACTTCATTGATTGATAATCCATCTAAGGATATCCAATTTTTTGCATTAGGAACCCCGCAATTATCAGCAATTTCTGAAGCTGTCAAAGGAGAATCACCAGAAATAATCTTAATATCTACTCCATTTTCAACAAACCATTTAATAGTTTCCGGAGCTTCATCACGTATATGATCCATTAAAACAAATAAAGCAATTGGAGCAACTACTCCATTAATTTTTTGATTTTTTATCATTGCATTCGTATGTGCTAGCATTACTACACGTAGACCATGACTTTGTTTTTCAGCAATCAATTTACTTAATTCTGGATTATCTTGTCTATAAATAAATTCTGGTGCCCCCATAATAAATGTTCCCATATTTTCAAATGAAGCAGCAGAATATTTTCTAACTGAGGAAAAAGGTATGCTATCAATTACATGATAATCATTGTTATACCTAAAGGCTTGTTGTAATGCGATACTTGTTTGATTATTATCCTCAAAAGCCGAAAGATAAGATCCCATAACTTTTTTTATATCATAATTTTTTTTCAAAATAACTACTTCTTGAACATTCATCGTTCCATCTGTTAATGTTCCAGTTTTATCAAGACATAAAACATTAACTCTGGCCAGCATTTCAATACTATATAATTCCCTTACAACAGTATTTCTCTTAGTAATTCTTAATACACCTGACATTAAAGCAAAAGAGGTCAATAAATACATTCCAGCAGGTATCATACAAATCAACGATCCAGCTGTTTTACCAATCAACGATCCAGCTGTTTTTCCAATAGCATCTGAAATTTTGTCAAAAAGGTCGATATTCGGATTAATATTACCAGCATTAGTAAAATTCAAATAAAAAGAAATTATGCCCAATGGAATAATAACAATAGAAATAACATGGATTATTCTATTCAAAGCTTTAACTAATTCTGATTTAGGTTTAGAATATTGCTTTGCAACATTTTGAATAGAAGAAGAATAATTTGCATCTCCTATTTTTTCAACTTTTGCTGCACATGATCCAGATACAACAAATGAACCTGCATATATTAGATCTCCAGGACCTTTTTTTATCGGAAGAGATTCTCCAGTTAAAAGACTTTCATTAACTTCTATTGTTCCTTTTTGTACGATAGAATCTGATGGGACTTGATTGCCAATAGAAAGTAAAACTATATCATCCAAAACCAATTGCTCTGTAGGAATTGTCTCTGTATTTCCATTTCTTACAACAGATGCTGTTGGGGCAGTAACAAGTCTTAACTTGTCCATCGTTAACTTAGCTCTAATTTCTTGGAAAATACCTATACCAGTATTTAAAATAGCAATAACCATAAAAAACAAATCGGTATAAGATCCTACAATTATTAAAGCAATAGCTATAATTGTCAGTAATACATTAAAAAAAGTAAAAATATTATCAACAAAAATTCGACCTATACTTTTAGAATGGTTATTTCTATCAACATTTGTATAGTTATTTTGAAATCTTTCTTTAATTTGCTCATCATTTAGTCCAGTTTCAACATCAACTTCATATCTAGTTGCTTTACTTAAATCTAATTTTGGTTGAACTGGAGTATTTTTCTTTTTAAATTTTAAAAAAGAAAAATACTTTTTTCTTTTTTCATCATCGGCTGCTATTTTTCTGATTACTTTTAATTCTATAGTTTCATCATCAGCTAACCTTAAAGCTTCAGCAGCTTTCTTTTTTATTCCTTCGATATTTTCTTGCGATTTATCAGATATATCTTCTTCGTCTTTTATATCTTCTAAAATAGAATTAGCTTCTTTTATAGAACGGCTTTTTTTCCCTAATCGTTCTAAGACTTCACTTTTTTTTATATCTGAAGTATTAGAAAAACGACTTTCTTCATCAATTGGATTTATTGTTTCTTCAGTAAATTCAATCGGTTCTTTATCTTCTTCATCATCTTCTTTTGATTTAAACAAATCTCTAAATTTTTTCTTCTTCTTTTCTTTTCCTTCTTCAGGGATATTTTCATCGATAATTGTTTCTTTAATTTCAGAAAACTGTGGTTCTTTAGATTGTTCATCTTCAACAAAATTTTTTTTATCTTTCGCCATAGTATCTCCTTTATCTAGATTAAATAATTCATATAGATCTATCGAACTAATTATAACTTAATAACTTTTTTTTAACAATGATTGAAAAATATAAATATAATTATATTTACATTTAAAAATAGGGTATTTTATTTTAAATATAAATACCCTATTTATCCCTTTTTCCTTTTTAACTCATGGCTATATTATATTATATGTAAATTCTTTTTTATTCATTCATAGAACCATCCTTTCCAAATAATAAAGCCTTGCAAAAAATCCCTTCACTATTAATAACGATTAAACAATCAAAAAAAGTTTCAATTTTTTTATTTTTTTAAATTTAATAAAGATTTTTTTCTAAATTCATCTTTTATCAACATAAATTTTTCAAAACAAAAAAGCTTAATGAATACTTCATCTAATAAAATGAATTTCATTAAGCCTAAAAATTAATTAATCAACTTTAATTTCTTCACATAAAGAAGATAAAAATTCGACCATTTCAGGATCTTGACTAAAGAAAGGAGTAAGTGTTTCTTTAACCCATTTATTATAATTATTAATATAATTTATTTCATCTAAAGACAGCAAACTCTTAACAACATATTGAGTATCTATCGGGCAACAAGTTACTGTTTCAAAGGCATAATATTTATCGCCATCACAAGTTCCATAATCTATTGTTAATAATTCGTTTTCAATACGAATCCCATACTTTCCATTCTTATAAACGCCAGGTTCTATAGTTGTAATCATACCTGGGAGCATTTTAGCACCATCATTTCTTTCAGCTACAGATTTATATCGGAATCCATTAGGTCCTTCATGTACTCCTAACATATATCCAACACCATGACCTGTGCCGCACTTATAATCCATCATTTCGTTCCACATATTTCCACGTGCTAACATATCAATGCTTCTTCCGGTACATCCATCAATAAATATTGCCTTACTTACATCAATAACAGACTTTAAAGTCAATGTATAATCATGAGCCAATTCTTCTGTCGGTTCGTGAAGAATAAATGTACGAGTAATATCAGTAGTGCCACCATAATATTGTCCACCACTATCAACAAGTAAAACATTTTCTTTAGAAGTAACAACCGAACATTTTTCTTCAGTTGGATCATAGTGCATTTGAGCAGCATTAGAGCCAACAGCGGAAATAGTTGTAAAGGATAATTCAAAGAATTCTTTCGATTCTCTTCTATAATTTTCCAAAATAGAGGCTAACTGATATTCTGTAAGTCCATCATCAAGATGATCATGCAAATATTTAATAAATTTAACCATAGCTATTCCATCTAATATATGAATACGGCGAATATTTTGGATTTCTATGGCATCCTTAATGCATTTCATATTAGTCGAAATATTTGGTCCGCAAACAGACTTTTTCAAAATATTAGCTAATTTTGCTGAAACTTCATTTGGATTATAAAGTGTTGGAATATATTGGCGTTCTCTTAAAAATTCTGTAATTTCATTATAATCAAGAACTTTAATATTTTTCATATCTACGCCATCAACTTTATTTTTATCGATGAAAAGATAGACACTTTCCATATCTATATAAAGGAAAGACATAAATACAGGTGTGCATGGGATATCATTTCCACGCATATTTAAAATATATGCAATGTCATTCAATGATGTAACTAAATGGGCTTCAACATTTAATTTTTTCATGAATTCACGAATATATTCAACTTTTTGTTCAAATGTATTAGCACATAATCCATCTCTTAAATACCATATTTTATCATGAGGTAATTCAGGTCTAGAATTCAATAAATATCCTAAATCAAGATCAATAATTAAAGAAGAATCTAAATTCAAACTTTTAACAAAACCTTCAGTAACATTCATTAAATTGCAAGCAAGTGGAAACAATTCTTCACTCTTAATTAATTCTGGAACAGTAGGATATCCTGGTGTTGATAATTTCATCAATTCAACAGAACTTCCTTTCAACTCTTCTTCAGCCTCAATAAAATAACGACCATCAGTAAATAAATATGCTTTATCCTGAGTTACCAATAAAGTTCCATCAGTTCCTAAAAAAGGACAATAATATAGTCTTTCAGCTAAATAATAAGGGGCAACATATTCAGAATTATGTGGATCACTCGGAACAATATAGTATGCCTTAATATTTCTTTTTTTCAGTTCATTTTGTAATTCTTTAAGATGACTTTCAGTAAGTTCTACTTTCATATAAACCTCTTTCTATATTCTATTTTTATTATAGACTTTTTTATAAAATCTAGATATATTTTCAATTATTTTTTTCATGGATAAGAAACTCTCCTAATGCTTTATCAAATGCATTGTAATAGGCTTTGCTTAAATTGTTAGCACCTAATGGAGTTCCCCCATAATGTCTTGAAATCATAACAGCAATATTTTCAATTTTATTTTTTTTCAACGCTAACATTATTTTCTCACAAACCTTTATCGGTTCACCAGAATTGCTAATATTTGTCTGTAGATTTCCATTTAAATCAATAAAATAAACCACACTTACACAATGTTTAATCGACTTTTCTTTATTAAGCGCTTCTTCTTTTAATTGTTTCATTTCTTCTAAAGATTTAACATGGGACATCAAACAATAAAAACGTGATCTTTTCTCTTCGTAATAACCATTATAAACTATATCCATTTTTAACCTTCTATAATTCTTTTTATTTCTTTAAAATTTCTTTCAAAATAATATAAATCTCTTAGATAAACAATTTCCGCTAATGTATTTTTCCTAGGATTATGTAATTCTTCTAAAAGATGATCTGGAGAAATGACAACAACATGTAGTTTTAATCTATTTTCACTTTTTGTTAAATGAGTATCAACAAAAGTATTTATTTCGAAAAGATAAATATCTGAAACATCTATTCTATTTAATTTATAATATTCAATTCCTATCCTTCCAAAATATTTTATAATTTTACCCCTTACTCCTATTTCTTCTTCTATTTCTCTTTTTAAGGCCTGTTCATTGGTCTCAAATTCTTCTACTCCGCCTCCTGGAGTTTCTAAATAATCGCGTGGTCCAAAGTCATCTTTTCCATCACATTGAACCATATATAAATTGCAATTAAAATAACAAAAAGCACGAACTGTTTTCCTTATTTTATAATTATCTAAGACAGGATATTTTGTATCTTTAATAACAGGAAAATCTAACTCAGTTAAGCTTTTCATACAAAGACATTACTTTCTCACTTTTCAGCGAATCAATCTTTTCAAAAACTGATGAAGGCAGAGATACTGCTTGACTTAATAAATATTCAACACCACTTGCTAATGCAAATTCTAAATCTGCCTGAGTTAAAAGATCTTTTATAATAATTGGAACATTATATGTTTGATAACTATTCATCATCATGCGAAGATTCGCCTGAATATGGCTATCCATTTTTAAATTTTTTGTTAAATCACCTTCAAAGACAAAAAAATCAAAGTGCTTTAAAATACTATCTTCAAGTGCTGCTTCTGGAACTGATGTAAAAGATAACGCTAAAGAATATCCTTTTTTCTTAGCTGCACTAAGCAATTCTTCTAAATTAATTGTTTCATTTTCCAACATATATAATTCATCCTGATTCAAGCATAAAGAAAAATGAGACACTCTAACTTGGAAATCATTTTCTACTATGCATTGTAATATTGGCAGTGATATATAAAGAACAACTTTTTCGTTATAATGAAAAAGCATATCAATTTTTTGAAATACTATTTGCTCAATAGATGCTAATAAATTATTTGATATAGCACTTTCAACAACCTGAGTAAAATTTAAGCTTGTTCCATATGGCCTTATATCAGCAAAATATTCAAAAACTTCCGCACTATTTGAAATAATAGCAGGGGTATAATAAATTCTTAAAGATTTATTATGAATAAGAGAAACTATTTCATTGTAATAATTTAATGAATTATAATCAAAATTAGCTATTTCTGGACTATATAAAGCTATTCCATCTTCTTCATTTCTTTCAGCATAAATACTGAGCTCACGACATTTAGAAATATAGCTTTTAATATCAACATCTTCATTTCCAATAAATTTAGCTCCTACCGCAACACCATACTCTTCATTCAAAGAAAATGTTGCTAAGAACATGTTTATTCTTCTAACTAATGCATTTACAATTTGTAAATATTGAGAACGAGTACTAGAAAGACTATCTAAAATAACAAATTCATTTACTCCAGTAAAAGTTAAAGAACGATTTTTAGATAAATACGGAGTAATTTTATTAACACAGCGAAGAGTTAATGCATTCAAAGTACTATTGGCACATGAAGAAACACTGCTGTTGATTGGATAAATTCTAAACAAACAACATATTCCATGCTTTTTTACTAAAGATTGCAAAGCAGAAAACCTTATTGAAAAAGATTCATAAGAAATAATAAATCTTCTTCCACTATGCTTATTGCTAGTTGAGGTAAGACGTGGCAAAAGATTAGATTCAATATGAATTATTTTTTCTTCTAAATTAATATGTGTTGCTTCAAGTAAAACAAATTCTTTAGAATTATATCTATTTATTTTTATATGTGCTTCAATAAATAATTTTTGATTTTTCTTATTAGAAAAAAGATTCGAAACCCATTGTTTTACATTTTCTATTGATTCTTTATCAAATTGTTGATAAAAATCTTGCAATCCAAACTCTTTAAGAACATTCATTTTATTTTTATCAAAATATCTCACTTTATTTTCATTTAAATAAAGAATATAAATTCTAGTACTTTCACGAGCTTTCTTATTTTTATTCGGATTGCTACAAATTGTTATAATTAATAAGACAAAAAAGAAAATAAACAATATAATAACTATAGCAATTGCAAGAATTGTCAGTTTCTCATCATGAGCTAATTCAGCTTGAAAGAATTTCAACGTAGTATTTTTCATGCAAATATTATACTTAATTACTTTTATTTATTCAAAAGAAGTATATGGATTTTAACAATTATTTATCAAATTAAAATATTTTTAAAAAAACTCTTGCAATTTCAATAAACTATCTTGTATAATCAACATTGTTCGCAGGTGTAGTTCAGTGGTAGAACGTAACCTTGCCAAGGTTAATATGCGGGTTCGATTCCCGTCACTTGCTCCATTAAGCAGAAATAAGCAATGCGCAATGCATTGCTTTTTTTGTTTGCTTTTTTATTGACATACCCCCATAGGGTATATATAATGATACATGTAAGGAGAAAAAAATCATATGGAATGTTGTAGTAACTACAATAAAAACGAAAAATATAAAAAAACTAAAAGAAGTGACGAAGATAAAAATAAATTAGTTACCAGAATTAATAAATTGATTGGTCAAATGAACGGAATCAAAAAAATGATTGAAGATGATAGGTATTGTGATGATATCTTAATACAATTATCCGCAATTGATAAATCTATAAAAAGTTTAGCAAATGTTATTTTAGATAACCATATGCATACATGCTTAATTGAAAATATAGAAAATGGTAACTATGAAGTTATCAATGAAATAATTGATTTATTTAAGAGGTTTCAATGAAAAAGACATTTAATATCAAAGGAATGACATGTGCAAGTTGTCAATCACATGTGCAAAAAGCTGTAGATAAACTTGAAGGAATAAACAATTGTAATGTTAATCTCTTGCAAAACAATATGTTTGTTGAATTCGATGAAAAAATATGTAGTGTAGAAAAAATAGAAAAAGCAGTCAAAGATGCTGGATATTCTGCTTCACTTCCAGAAGAAAAAATATCCGTTTCGAAAAATGAAAATAATAGCTCTCTTCGAAACCTTATCATTTCATTTATATTTCTACTATTGATCATGTATTTTTCAATGGGAAATATGATGTGGAATTGGCCTGCTCCTGATTTTCTTGATCACCATAAAAATCCTATGGGATTTGCTTTGGTTCAATTTCTTTTAGTTCTTCCTATTGTTTATATCTATAGAGGATATTTTAGTTCTGGATTTAAGAAATTGATAAAATTGCATCCTAATATGGATTCTTTAATATCTATCGGTGCCTCATTTTCATTAATTTACGGAATATTTGCTCTATTCATGATAAGTTATGGAACACAGCATATGATAAATGCCAGTCCAGAAAATTATGAATACTACCATTCCATTGTCATGACATATCACGATTCTTTATATTTTGAAGCTGCCGGAATGATTTTAACTCTTGTCAGTTTAGGAAAATATCTTGAAGGAATTTCAAAGAAAAAAACAACTTCTGCAATTACTAAGTTAATAGATTTATCTCCAAAAAAAGCAACAATCATAGAAAATGATAAAGAAACTACAATAAATGCTTCCGACGTTAAAGAAAATCAGATTGTAATCATAAAAAAAGGTGAAATAGTACCAGTAGATGGAATTATAATCTCTGGAAGTGCTTCAATCGATCAATCAAACATAACAGGAGAATCAATTCCTGTTTTGAAAAAAGAAAATGATACTGTCTTTTCATCGACGATTATAAGTGCTGGATATATCAAAATTAAAGCTACAAAAGTCGGTGAAAACACATCGATTGCTAACATAATAAAACTAGTTGAAGAAGCCAGTAATTCTAAAGCTCCAATTTCTAAATTAGCTGACAAAGTGTCTGGTGTTTTTGTTCCAATTATTCTCGGCATAGCTCTGCTGACTTTCATAATAAATATGGTATTATCAAACAACTTTGAAACATCTTTCAATTTTGCCATCTCAGTCATTGTCATTGCTTGTCCATGCGCTTTAGGTTTAGCAACTCCAGTAGCCATTATGGTTGGTACAGGGAAGGGTGCAGAAAATGGTCTTTTGATAAAAAATGCTGAAATTTTAGAGAAGGCACATTTGATAAAGACTATTGTTCTTGATAAAACAGGAACCATAACCGAAGGAAAGCCTTCCGTTATTGATTTTTATCAAAGTGAAGACGATGATTTAGATTTATATTCAATACTTTATTCCATCGAAAGTAAATCAGAACATCCTCTTGCAAAATCAATTGTTGATTATACAAAAACATTTTTTCCAAAAGAATTAGAAATAGAAAAGCTTCAATCAATCGATGGTCGTGGAATATTAGCAACCATTAAAAATGAAGAATATTATATTGGAAATTACAAATATATCGATCAAAGTTTCCTTGAAAATGAAAAAATAAAAAATTTATATGAAGAATATTCAGACGAAGGAAAAACATCGTTAATAATCTCAAAAAACAAAAAAATAATAGGAATTATTTCTATCAAAGATAAAGTTAAAGAAAATTCCGAACAGGCTATAAAAGAATTAAAAAATAAAGGAATCAAAGTTGTCATGTTAACTGGCGACAATAAAAAAGTTGCTAACGCTATTGCTAAAGAAGTGGCAGTAGATGAAGTTATAGCAGAAATGCTCCCTACTGACAAACAAAAAATAATCCAAAGTTTTAAACAAGATGATAAGCATCTAGTAGCTATGGTCGGTGATGGAGTTAACGATGCTCTTGCGTTAGCGAGTGCAGATCTTGGAATAGCTATTGGGGGAGGAAGTGATGTTGCTCTTGAAACAAGTGATATCATCTTACTAAGAAATGATCTTCTTGATGTTTTAAATGTCATAGAATTATCTAAGCGCACATTATTTACAATTAAACTCGGTTTATTTTGGGCTTTTTTCTATAACATCATTTGTGTAGCAATTGCAACAGGTTTTTTCTCTTATATCAATCCATCTTTAAAAATCAACCCTATGTTAAGCAGCATTGCAATGAGTATATCCTCAGTTAGCGTTGTCTTAAATGCATTAACAATAAATTTTTTCAAACCAAGAAAGTCTAATATTGAAAATAAAAAAATTGATAAAAATAAGGAGGAAAAAAACAATATGAAAAAAATAGTTTTATCAGTTGATGACATGATGTGTCAACATTGTGTAAATCATGTCGAAACCGCATGCAAAAATTTAACAGGAGTTAAAGATGCTAAAGCAAATTTATCCGAAAAAAATGTTGAAATAACTTGTGATGAAAGCTTAGATATAAACGAAGTAATCGAAGCTATAAAAAAAGCCGGATATGATGCAAAATAAAAGTGGGAATATCCCGCTTTTTTTATTATTCGCCATTTTTTATTTTATTGAAGTTATATTATTTTTTATATATAATATTAAAGATGCACATTTTTTGTGTTGTAAAAAGAAAAGAGGTAACAAATGGGTGCTCTAGAAAAGATCTTCCGAATTGATGCTCGCGCATTTAATAAAATCAAAAAAATCGCTGATAAAGCTATTGCTTATGCCGATGAAATGGCAAAATTATCTGATGAAGAATTACAGGCCAAAACCCCTTATTTTAAACAATTATTAGCTTCTGGAAAAACACTTGATGAAATACAACCAGAAGCATTTGCTGTTTGTCGTGAAGCTGCAAAAAGAGTTATTGGACAATATCCTTATAACGAACAAGTCTTTGGTGCTCAAGTATTACATGAAGGCGATGTTGCTGAAATGAAAACTGGTGAAGGTAAGACTTTAACAGCAACTATGGCGGTTTATACCAATGCCTTAAGTGGAAAAGGTGTCCACGTTGTTACTGTAAACGAATATTTAGCTTCCCGTGATGCTGATTGGATGGGACGTATCTATCGCTTTTTAGGCTTAACAGTAGGTGTTAACCTTCGTGAAAAAAGTACACAGGAAAAGCAAGAAGCATATAAATGCGATGTCACATATACAACTAATTCTGAAGTTGGTTTCGACTATCTTCGCGATAATATGGCAACTGATCCTAAACAAAGAGTTTTACGCGAATTAAATTTTGCCGTTATCGATGAAGCCGACTCTATTTTAATTGACGAATCACGAACACCACTTATTATTTCCGGTGGTAGCGGAGTTACAGCTTCAAGTTATGAAATTGCTGACCGTGTAGTAAAATCATTAAAAAAGAATACTGATTTTGAAATTGATATTAAGAAAAAATCATGCTCTTTAACTGATTCTGGAGTTGATAAAGTTCAAAAAGCTTTTGGAGTAACAAATCTTTATGAACCTCAACATTCTGATATGGTACATAGAATTCATCAAGCATTAAAAGCAAACTTTACTATGAGCAGAAACGTTGAATACATGGTAAAAAATGATGAAATTGTTTTGATTGATACCAATACAGGACGTACTATGGAAGGACGTGAATATTCAGATGGTTTACAACAAGCTATCCAAGCAAAAGAGCACGTTAAAATTAAACCTGAAACTATTACATTAGCTACAATTACTTATCAAAATTTCTTCCGTTTATACAACAAATTATCAGGTATGACTGGTACTGCTAAAACCGAAGAAGAAGAATTTAGAAAAATTTATAACATGCGAGTTATCTGCATTCCAACACATAGACCTGTTCAACGTATTGATGATGTTGATGCTATTTTTGCTACCGCTCAAGATAAATACCAAGCCCTCTTAAAAGAAATTGAAATGAGACATGCCAAGGGTCAACCAATTTTGGTCGGTACTGCTTCTGTTGAAAAGAGTGAAATTATTCATGAACTTTTAGAAAAAGCAGGTTTAAAACATGAAGTATTAAACGCTAAAAATCATGCTAGAGAAGCTGCAATCATTGAAAAAGCCGGTGAAAAAGGTGCAATTACAGTTGCAACAAATATGGCTGGTCGTGGTACAGATATTAAAATCAACGATGAAGTTAGAGCCTTAGGTGGTCTTGCTGTTTTAGGTACTGAAAGACATGAATCTCGTCGTATTGATAACCAATTACGTGGACGTTCAGGTCGTCAAGGTGACCCAGGTTATTCCAAATTCTTTGTATCCGCAGATGATGATTTAATGAGACGTTTTGGAAACGCTGATATGTGGAAAAAGAATATGATGCGCCTTGGTGGAAATCAAGCAGTTGAATCTCCAATTTTAACAAGAACTATTACTTCTGCCCAGAAAAAAGTTGAAGGCATGAACTTTGATACACGTAAAACACTTCTCGATTATGATGATGTCTTGCGTAAACAACGTGAAATAATGTATAAGGAAAGAGACTTTATCTTATTCTCTGATTCAGTTTCTTCTTTGCTTCCTGATTACTTTAAAAGAACTGGAGCAGCTATAATTAAAGAATCCTTAAAGGATGAAAATGATCCAGTTGTCGATTCTAAAAAATTATTAAAGAATTTAGAGCCTGAATATTTACCTACAGGAACCTTCAAAAATATCGAAGAATTTGAAGGAATGGTCGAAGAAGATGCCGCTGATACTTTAACTGAAATTTTAAAACAAGCTTATGAAAATAAGAAAAAAGATTGGAATGAAGAAGAGACCAACTATGTTGAAAAAACAATTATCTTGCAACAAGTTGATAGAAGTTGGACACGACATATAGATAAAATGTCAAAACTCCGCGAAGCTATCTATCTTCGTTCTTATGCAAATACAAATCCTTTGCAAGCATATACTAATGAAGGTTATGATATGTTTGAAAAAATGCGTACAACAATATCCATCGATTCTATTAAAATGCTTTTAAAAGTTCAAATTCGTCGCCGTACACCAGAAGAAATTGAACAAATTAGAAAGGCACAAGAAGAAGCAAGGATGAAAGCTGAAGCAGAAAAATTAGCTGCTCAAAAAGTTGCAGAAGAAGCAAAAAGACTTGAAGAAAGTCGCAGAGTTTCTTCTCCAGACCTTGCAAGATCAATTTTTGAAAATGCTAGACAAGAAAATCTTTCATCTTGGGGTATGCCTCAGGTAACTCCTTCACTTCCTACTTCTGCAATAAATGATGCTAAAGCACCAGAAAACAATCCATCACTCCCAAAAGAAAACAAAGAAGAGAGTAAATAAAATATGAAAGAACTTTACGAATTGAATTCGAGTTTCCAAACACTTAAAGAAGAGTATGGAAAACTCAGAGGTTGTCTTTGACCAAGATAAACTCAACAATGATATTTTAGAATTAGAGAAAAAAACTTCTGATCCAGATATTTGGAAAGATAGGGAAAAAGCAACAAAATTAACTTCTACTTTCGCTCGATTAAATGAAAGAAGAGATACTTTCTTGAGTTTAGATAAAATTCAAGAAGACATTGAAGGAATGCTTTTGCTTTTAAAAGAAGATGATGACCATGATATCCATTTGATGGTTGAAGATGAAATATCAAAATTTAAGAAAAAATACAAAGAATTTTCCGAGGATCTTCTATTAAATGGGCCTTATGATTCTATGTCTGCAATTTTAGAATTTCATCCAGGTGCCGGAGGAACAGAAGCACACGATTGGGCCAGCATGCTATTAAGAATGTATATACGTTATGCTGAAAGCCATAATCTCAAATATAGTCTCGTCGATATGCTTGAGGGAGAAGAAGCTGGCATTTCATCCGCAACATTGCTGATTAAAGGAAAAAATGTCTACGGGCATTTGCGCAGCGAAAACGGCGTACATCGTTTAGTTAGAATCTCTCCATTTGATGCATCGGGCAGTAGACACACTTCTTTTGCTTCAGTAAATGTCATGCCTGAAATTGATAAATCTGTAAAAATTGATATCAACGAAAGCGATCTTGAAATAGATACATATAGAAGCCAAGGTGCCGGTGGACAAAACGTCAATAAAACTGAAAGTGCCGTTCGTATTACCCATGTACCTACTGGAATTGTTGTCACCTGCCAAGTCGAAAGATCACAAATACAAAACCGTGAAATAGCAATGGAACTTTTAAGAGCTAGACTATTTCAAAAAATGCTAAAAGAACAGCAAGAAAAACTCGCCGCAATAAGTGGACAAAAAAAGGATATAGAATGGGGAAGTCAAATACGTTCCTATGTTTTTTGTCCTTATACATTAGTTAAAGACAATAGAACTGGATACGAAGAAACTGATGTAAAATCTGTTATGGATGGTAATATCGATAATTTTATTGATGCTTATTTGAGGTTAGGATTAAGTGAAAAAATCTGAAAAAAAAGAATTCAAACTTTTAAATAAATTTAAAACTTTCTGGATTAGATCTTTTTATGAAGCAAAGATTTCATTAAAAAGTGAATCTTTATCAAGAAAATTTAAAGATTTAATTTGGATTTTAATGGGAAATATAATCTTAGCTTTTGGCACAAGAGTTTTCTTGTTGGAACATAGTCTTATAACTGGTGGAACCTCAGGAATTTCCATAATATTAGAAGAATTAACTCATGGACAAATTGATGTTAACCTCTGCATAACTATATTAACTTGGGTCTTATTCTTTTTAGGATTCCTAACACTCGGGTTCCGTTTTGCAATAAATACCTTAATTTCAACTATTGTTTTTCCTCCTTTGCTATATCTATTTTCTACTTTTATAGAAGTCTTCCCCTGGCTTTCATTATCATCAACTAGCGAAGTATCACAACTTCTTAGTGGAATATTTGGTGGAGTATTTGTAGGTGTTGGCTGTGGTTTAACATTTATTGGTGGAGGTTCCACCGGTGGTGTCGATTGTTTATCATTAGCTGCTAATAAATATCTTCACATAAAAACTTCAACCGCTTCATTTTTAATTGATGCTACAATTGTTTTAATCGGTTTCATTGTTTTTAAAAACTTGCAGAATTGTTTAATAGGAATAATTTCAGCAATAACATCAGCTTTAATGATAGATCGTGTATTCTTAGGCCAATCAACTAGCTTTATAGCCTTTATCACAACAAAAAAATATAACGAAGTTTCACAACGTATTCTGAGAGATATGGAAAGAGGAACAACATTATTTTATGCAGAAGGTGGCTATACAGGTGATGATTATAAAGTTGTCGAAGTAGTATTTGACAGAAAAGAATATCGTGATTTACAGGCAATTATTGTTGATATAGATCCTCATGCATTTGTTACCACACTACGTGCACACGAAGTTAATGGAGATGGATTTAAGAAAATCAAAGTTAATAAAAAATTATCGATAGATGAACTTAAAGAAGTCGATAAAAATCTATCAGAAAAAGACAAATAAAATCCTAGTAACAACTAGGATTTTTTGATAAAAATGTTAATTAATTATAATATTATAGTAAAAGTGAGGAAAAAAGATGGAAGATAAAAATAGAATACCAAATAAAGGAATAAATTGGTTTCCTGGTCATATGGCACAGGCTTTAAATAGCATATCAAAAGTACTTCCAACAATCGATGCAATAATTACAATAGCAGATGGACGCGCACCTATTTCTTCTATCAACCCATATTTGCAAACTATCGTACAAAATAAAACCCAAATTTTAATATTTTCAAAAAAAGATTTAACAGATTTAAATGCTTTTTCAAATTTTAAAAATCTTTTTCCACAATATCAAAAAATACTATTTGCCAATTTAACTAATCAAAAAGAAATTAAATATCTCCTTCAGGAAATACAAACAATAGAGACTAAAAAAACAGAAAAATATAAAAGATATAACTTAAAAACACCTCCATTAAGGGCAATGGTTGTTGGTATTCCAAATGTTGGAAAATCAACTTTCATCAATTTATTGTCTGGTAAAAAGAAAGCATCTGTAGGAAATTTACCTGGATGGACAAGAAGTCAACAACTTATTAGAGTTAATGATAAATTGGAACTGCTAGATACTCCAGGAATTTTACCATCTAATTACGAAGATAAAAGCTGTGCATTACATCTTGCTTGGTTAGGAAGTATGAAACAAGAAATACTGCCTGTTGACTATTTATGTGATACACTAGCTGACTTTGTTTCATCAAAGTATATGAATTATATTACTAATCGATATGATATAAGAACGTATAATTCTTCACAAGAATTTTTCAACGAATTAGCTTTAAAACGGGGATTTAAATTACCTGGTGAAGTTTTAGATATTGATAGAGCAAAAAAAATGTTTTTAAAGGAATTTCAGCAAGGAATTCTTGGAAAGGTAATTGTCGATGAGCCTAAAAAAATATGACGATTTAAATAGAACCAATAATATAAAATTAATAGCAGGATTTGATGAAGCTGGTCGTGGTCCTTTATGTGGTCCAGTAGTTGCTGCTGGTGTAATTATGGATCCTAATTTTGATAATGAATTGATTAATGATAGCAAAAAACTCACCGAGAAAAAAAGAGAAGAATGCTATGAATTAATTATTAAAAATGCTATAGATTACATGATTGTTTCAGTAAGCCCTCAATTGATTGATAGAATAAACATCTTAGAAGCATCTAGACTAGGAATGCAATTAGCGCTAGATGAAATGTTAAAAAATAATAAAATTGATTTGATAATGACCGATTACATGAAACTAAAAACAAATTTACCAATCTTAAGTTTAAAACATGGTGATGCTACTTCTTTCTCAATTGCTTGCGCCTCAATTTTGGCGAAGGTAACCAGAGATCGATATATGAAAGATATTGATCAAAAATATCCACAATATGAATTTGCTAAACACAAAGGTTATCCAACAAAAAGACATCTAGAGTTACTAGATGAATATGGGCCTTTATCTGATTTCTATAGATTTTCTTATGGTCCATTAAAAAAATACAGAAAATAATCAAATATTTTTTTCTTTCATCGTTTATTAATTAGGAGGATAATTATGACGATCAGAGAAAAATTAATAGACATAGCTATTTATAACAAAGGTGAATTTAAGGATACATTAAATTTCATCAAATCAAAAAAACCAATAGCTGATAGCAATAGAGATTATTCAAACTACACATCTAAAATAGTTACTATTTTAGACACAAATTATCCATATATTTTTAAAACACTTGACTATCCACCGATTGTTATTTTTTATCATGGAAATTTAAATTTATTTAATTCGAACAATATCATCGGAATTATAGGTACAAGGTCTCCCTCAAAATATGGAGAAAAAATACTTGAAAATATAATAGATCCAGTTTTAGAAACTTATGCTACTTCAGGTAAAGAAATTATTATAACCAATGGAATGGCTAAAGGAATAGATCTTTTATCTTGTCGAATTGCTATAAAATATAATTTACCATTAATTATGTTTCTAGGTTCTGGAATAAATTATATTTATCCCTCTATAGCCGAAGATGTCTATAATTACTGCAAATCAGGGAAAGGTGTCATTATCTCTGAATATCCAGATGTTACAAAACCTTTAGCTCATCATTTTCCATTTCGAAATAGACTTATTGCTTGCTCATCTAAAAAAATTATACTTCCCGAAGCAAATCTTAAATCTGGATCATATTCAACGATTAATCAAGCTTTAAATTATGGTAAAGAAATTGGAACCTTCCCTTTTCCTTTATCATATGAAAAATCATTAAATAATCATTTGATACAAGATGGTGCTGAAATCTTACTAAACGTATCAGATTTATTATCTTTTTTAAAAGATAACTAATTTTTTACAAAAAAAGGACTTGACAAAATTAAAAATAATCATAATAATTTGTGAAGTACGGAGAAAAATATATGAAACTAGTTATTGTCGAATCACCAACAAAATGTAAAACTATCGGCCAATATTTAGGCCCATCTTATAAAGTTATGGCTTCAGTAGGTCATATAAGAGATTTAAGCACATCTGGCCCAGGTGGATTAGGGGTAGATGTAAATAATAATTTTAAGCCAACATATATTGTTTCTAAAGACAAAACTGAAATAGTAAAAGAATTAAAAAAATATGCTACTCGTTCAGAAAAAGTAATATTAGCAACCGACCCTGACCGAGAGGGGGAGGCAATTGCTTGGCATTTAGCTGAAGTTTTAAAACTTGATGTAGCAAATACTGATCGTTTAGAGTTTCATGAAATTACTAAGCCTGCCATTATGCGTGCTCTAGAAAATCCTAGAACAATTGATATGAATTTAGTCGCTAGCCAAGAAACAAGAAGAATTATGGATAGAATAACAGGTTTTAAATTATCTCATCTTCTTCAAAAGAAAATTCATTCTAGATCAGCTGGTCGCGTTCAATCTGTTACTTTAAAATTCATTGTAGATCGCGAAAAAGAAATAGATGATTTTACAGCAGAAGAATACTGGACAATTGAAGGCTATTTTTCAGAACAAAAAATAAAAGCAGATTTAGTTTCATACAAAGATAAACCTATAAAATTAAAAACCGAAGAAGATGTCAAAAAAGCTATATCTGAATTTCCAAAGGATTTTAAAATAGAAAGTTTTAGTTCAGATAAAAAATCCAAAGAACCACGTCCACCATTCACAACTTCGACATTACAACAAGAAGCTTTTAATCAATTTCATTATTCAACAAAGAAAACATCTTTATTAGCCCAACATTTATATGAAGGACAAGAAATAAATGGAGAAATGCATGGTCTTATCACTTATATGCGTACTGATTCTACTAGATTATCCCCAGAATTTATTGCTGATGCTGTTCCATTTATCGAAAAAAAATGGGGAGCTCAATATTGTGGTACCGCTCATCGCGGAAAAAATAGTAAAAATATGCAAGATGCCCATGAAGCTATAAGACCTACAGATTTAAATATAACACCAGAAATTGTCAAAAATAATTTGTCAAAAGATGAATATAACCTATATCGTTTAATTTATGCTAGAACTGTTGCCAGCTTAATGAAAGCTAGAATTGACAATATCACAACATTAAAATTGCGTGGCAATGACTATGTTTTCAAAGCTGAAGCTTCAAGTCTTGAATTCGATGGGTATGATGTCATCTATAAAGAATTTGAAACTAATACTAAAGACTCTTTCCTTCCTAATCTATCTTCCACTGAATCTTTATCTTTAATTGAAGAAAAACACGAACAACATTTTACTAAAGCACCTTCAAGATATACTGAAGCTCGCATTGTCAAATTAATGGAAGAAAAAGGAATTGGACGTCCTTCAACATATGCAGCTACCATTTCAACTTTATCTTTAAGAGAATATGTAACTATTGAAAAAGGTACTTTAACTCCTACAGAACAAGGAAAATTAACCATTAAAGAACTTGTTAAATATTTTCCAACATTTATGGACCCTTCCTATACAGCAGAAATGGAAACAAGACTAGATTCTATTGTTGCTGGAGATTTTTCAAGAAATGAACTTCTACATGGATTCTATGATGATTTTTCAAAGCAATTAGAAAATGCTGATGAAAAAATGGAAAAAATAGCTCCTGTTGAAACTGGAGAAATTTGTCCACAATGTGGAAAGCCACTTGTTATCCGCCATAGTCGCTATGGTGATTTCGAAGCTTGCAGTGGATATCCTGAATGCAATTACATAAAGAAAAAAGAAAAGGTTGTCGAATATGTTGAAAATAAAGTTTGTCCAGAATGTGGTTCACCTCTTGTTAAAAGAATCTCTAAATCTGGAAAAACATTTTATGGATGCTCGAATTTTCCTAAATGCAAATATATAGAAAATCCTGATCAACCCAAAGAAGAAAAAGTAGATATAGAAAATGCACCTATTTGTCCAAAATGTGGCGTCGGACATCTTATAATAAGACATTCAAGGTTTGGTTCATTTATAGGATGTAGTAATTATCCAAAATGTAAATACACTGAAAAAATAGTTGCTGTTAAAGATGAAGAACAAAAAAACACAACTAAAAATGGAGAAAAAGAATAAATTGAAAAAGGTTAGAGTAATTGGTGCCGGATTAGCTGGATCAGAAGCAATATATTTTCTTAGTAAAAAAGGATTTGAAATTGAAGTTTATGAAAACAAAATTACTAATCCAAATTCAGCCCAGCATGACCAAAACTACGGAGAATTAGTTTGCTCAAACTCGCTTAAATCAACTAGTTTGGAAAATGCATGTGGTCTTTTAAAACAAGAAATTGAAGAGTTAGATTCTCTAATTATTAAAGCTGCCAAATATTCACAAATTCCTTCAGGTCAAGATTTGGCTGTTGATAGAAATAAATTTTCCAAATACATAACAGACACATTAAAAAATCTTCCCAATGCAACTTTTATCAATCAAGAATATACTGATATTGACGATAACATCCCTACAATAATTTGCACTGGTCCATTAACAACAAATGAATTATCAAATAGTTTAACAAATTATCTTGGCTCTGATATGCTTTCTTTTTATGATGCAGCAGCTCCTTTAGTTTTTGCTTCTTCTTTAAATATGGATAAATTATTTTTAAAATCAAGATATGATAAAGGCGAAGGAAAGTACTTAAATTCAGCAATGACTGAAGAACAATATGATAAATTTTACAATGCACTAATAAATGCTGAAAGAGCTGAACTACATGATTTTGACCATTTTGAAGGTTGTTTACCAATTGAAGTAATGGCAAAAAGAGAAAAAAATACTCTTAAATACGGACCATTAAAAATAGCAGGACTAACTCAAGGCCTTCCTTTTAAACCAGCTGCTATCGTCCAACTTAGACAAGATGATGCTGCTAAATCTCTGTATGGCCTTGTTGGATTTCAAACCAATTTGACTTATAAAGCCCAAAAAGAAGTTTTTTCATTAATTCCAGGATTAGAAAATGCTAAATTTGCTAGATTCGGACTAATGCATAGAAACTCTTATATTTGCGCACCAAAAGTTATAAATCGTGATTTATCATTAAAGAGAAATGGAAATATCTTTATTGGTGGACAATTAAGTGGCGTTGAAGGATATGTTGAAAGCGCTGCAACAGGTTTGCTTTCCGCCATTTATCTATGGAGAAAGCTCGAAAATTTAAAATTTGAGAATATTCCTTTAACAACAATACTTGGAAGCTTAGTTAATTACCTAATTATGTCTTCTCCAAAATCCTTTCAACCTATGAATGCAACCTATGGAATATTGCTAGATAGAGTAGGTCTTTCAAAAATGGATTGTTATACTCGAAGTATTGAAGAAATAAAAAAATGGAAAATGACTTGGTAATTTATAGCGAACAAGATTTAAAAGAATTACGTGATTTTATTGATTATCTTTTGTATGAAAGAAAATATTCAAATTTAACAGCTAAAGCTTATTATGAAGATGTTAATATTTTCTTTAATTTTTTAAAGCAAAGTAAAATACAATACTATGAAGTAACAGTACCATTAGTAAGAACATTTATGCTTGATTTAACAATGAAAAATTATAAAAAAACTAGTATAAGAAGAATAACTAGTGGATTAACTCAATTTTATAATTTTCTTGTAACCCATAACTACGCCGATAAAAATCCTTTCGAATTAATTTTGAAACCTAAAATAACACGTAAACTTCCAGATTTTTTAAAAGACAATGAAATAGATGAACTTTTAAAAACAAATGCAAAGCGCAATGATTTTTATGCTATAAGAGATCAAGCAATAATTGAACTATTCTATTCTTCAGGACTCCGTGTATCTGAACTTTGCAATTTAACTTTGCAAAATATTGATTTAAAGCAACGTTTTGTTAGAGTATTTGGTAAAGGAAAAAAAGAAAGAATTGTTCCTTTTACTATTAGTTGCCAGAAAGTCTTAAATAATTATTTAAATACTACTCGCTATGAAATAATAACCAAAACAAATAGTTCAAACAATTATTTATTTTTAAATAAAAATGGTAATAAATTGACACCTAGAGGAATTGAATATATCCTAAACAATATCGAAAAAAAGACAGGCGAGTTTTATAAATTACATCCTCATAAACTTCGTCATACTTTTGCCACTACTCTACTAAATGAAGGCGCAGATTTAAGAACAATTCAGGAATTAATGGGGCATAGTTCAATTGGTACTACGCAAATTTATACTCACGTTTCTTATGCCTATATGAAAAAAACTTATGATAATTCTTTTCCAAGAGCCAAGATGAAACCAGAAGACAAAGAAAAAGACAAATAAAAACCTCGGAAGATTCCGAGGTTTTATTTTAAATAAATTAACGACAAATCTTTGTGCAACTTAATAAACCAAATAAGCCACCACCAATACCAGCAATAGAACTTAACCATACGCCAATTTCTACTGTAATGGTTGGAACATAAATAGGATTATTAAATGTATCATTTAAGAACTTTACATAATTGTATCCGGCAATTATTTCAAGGACACCACCGACTAAAGCGATTAAAGATCCAATTATAATAATATAATTTACATTTTTCTTAAAGACCTTTCCTGCTTCGCCAACTAATGCAACAAATAATCCAACAAGACCAATAATCCAAGAAACTAAGAAGAAAATTTCTTCGCCTCTATCAAAACCTAAATCTTGAATTTTGATGATGGTCTCTAATTGCTTGATATTGACATCAATTTTAAATAAGTCTAAGCAAAAACTGACACCTGATATTATCGTAGCGGCTAAAACTACTATAGCAAATATCAGACCTACCAAGCTAACGCCTTTTGTTTTTTTCTTTGCCATAATTTATCCTCCTTGGCTAGCTTTAATATAACATAAAAATATTTCACAAAAAAAGTACTAAATTCACATTTAGTACTCTTTTAGTGTTTTAGTCTATTTTTCAATTGCTTTCTTTTTATCTTTAAGTATAACATTCAATATAATTCCGAAAATCATACTTACTGCAACAGAAGTAATATTTATCATTGGATTAGATGGATCTCCAAATCCTAAAGCTAAACCACCTATTCCAGAAACAAGAATAACAGCGGCAACAAATATATTTTTGGTATTTCCCATATCAATCTTTTCATTGATAAGCATTTTTACGCCACTTGAAGCGATAAATCCATAAAGAATTAAAGATACACCACCTGTAACACAGGCCGGAATTGTCATTGTAAATGTCATTAAAGGTTGGAAGAAACCAATTACAATAGCCATTAATGCTGCTAAAAAAATGACTTTAGTAGAAGCAATTTTTGTAACTCCAACTACGGCAACATTTTCACCATAAGTTGTATTTGCTGCTCCGCATAAAATACCTGATAAAGAAGTTGCAACACCATCACCGATCAAAGTTTTAGATAATCCTGGATCTTCTAACAAATCTCTTTTAAGAATACCTGATAAATTTTTATGATCACCTATATGTTCACAAATTGTAACTAAGCTAACAGGAATAAATAATAATGAAGCACTTAATATATGATTTGCTTTTAATGGAACACTTGAATCGTTCATTAAGAATAAGAATGAAGGAATATCAAAGAAAGATTTTATACTTAAATTCTTATAGTTATCTATCATTGGTGAAAAGTCAATTATTTTAAAATATTCATTTTGACAACCGTAATAACCAATACCTGTTAAAATTGCGGCAAGCGCGTAACCAGATAGCATTCCGATAACAAAAGGAATCAAAGATAATGTTTTTTTACCATAATATGCACAAAGTGCAGTAACAATCATTGCAACTATACCGCATAATATTTTTAAAAGATTATATGTTGAATTTGCACTGCCAAGAGAACCACCAGTAAGATTAGAAACAGCACTTGTTGCTAAACTTAAACCAATGACCATAATAACTGGTCCAACAACAATTGGAGGAAGAAGTTTATTTAACCAATTTGTTCCAAATAGCTTGATTAGCAATGCTACTAAACAATAAATAACACCAACCATTGCCATTCCTATAGGTAATAACCATAAATTAGGCATTAAACCAATTACTTCACCTGCTTCATTAATAACTTGTTCTGCACCAATTCCAATGGCAGCTGACATCGGAGCAATATAAGCAAAAGAAGAAGCAAGAAAGACTGGAGATTTCATTTTTGTCATGATTAAATAAAAAATAGTACCTACACCAGCGCTGATAATTGTTGGAGCAATCATAACTAGTGCTAAATTTTGACCAGTGCTTGTAACATATCCTTTGTAAGCTAACATCGGAACAGTTATACATGCAACAAACATTGCAAGAATGTGTTGTATAGCCAAAACTATCCATTGGCTTTTTTTACTTGGTACTTCATCTACTTCAAGAATCATACCATTGGAATGAGGAGTTCGAGTTTCTTCTTTTTTCATTTTTCCACCTTTTCTTTCTAGGCTAAAAAAAAATAGGACCTCTAATGAGATCCTAAATAATAAAATCAAAAGATAAAGAGAGTAAGAGAGAAAGTTTTGCCTTTTTTATACGCTTTTCTTTTCTCTTAAAATCAAATCTTAATTTTTTCATATTTTTTAGTCCTGGGTAATTCTACAAAAAAAATATCAATTTGTAAATAGTTTTTTTTTAAAAATGCAATTTTATTTTTGCCATTTTTTTATTTATTTTAAAGATATTCGAAAATATAAATATTGAAATATATAGTAAAAATAAGTATATTTAACCTATAAAGAAAAGGATGTTAAAATGAACAAAAATATAAAAGATAATATAAAAGTCGATAGCGATTTAGAATTCTATAAAGAAAAAATACCTTCTTTTCAATTAAATCTTATAAAGGAATATTTTGATGTTGATGAAGAAAATAAAATAATAAATTTAAATATCAATGTTGATAAAATATCAGAAATATTAGATTTTTCTTATGGAAAAAAGCCTTCAATTAATTCAGATTTTTTTGAAAAAATATTATCTTTGATAACTTGTTTTCCTAAAAAATACAAAATTATAATTATGGTAGCAGCAAATGATCTTGAAGGTTATAATGAAAATATATTAAAAAACATTTTAATTGGTAGCATTAAATTTAACTTTATCAAAAGCAATCTTTCCGTTAAAAGAAAAAATGTTATTTCGATTATATTTTTATTAATCGGCATTATTTTGATGTTATTAAATATTATTTTATTAAAAGGCAATATATTTACCATTACCTCTAATAATCAAGTATGGGTTGATATTTTATCCGAAGTTCTCGATATATCTTCTTGGGTTTTTGTTTGGGAAGCTGTAACTATCTACTTTTTAGAAAAAATAGAAAATAGAGGAAAAATACTTCTTTTAAAAAACAAAATATTAGATATCAAATTTATAAAAAAAGACAATTAAAAATACCCACATATAGATTTATACTTTTTAAATTTCTATATATGGGCATAAATTATAAAAACTATTTTCCAAATTTTTCTTGATGATTTCTGATCAATGAATCATCATCAAAATAATTTATCCTCATTGCTTTCTTTACTTCTGAAAGAGTCCTAGCTGCTATTTTTTGAGCATAAATTGAACCTTCTTTTAAAATATCATAAATAGCTGGAATGTCCTTTTCTAATTCTTTTCTTCTTTCACGAATTGGTTCTAATGTATCATTTAAAACATTTACTAAGAATCTTTTAACTTTAACATCACCTAATCCACCTCGACGATAATGAGACTCCAACGCTTCTAAATTCTCATATTCAGGCCAAAATTTTTTAAAGTGTTCGTCATTAGCAAAAGCTTCCAAATATATAAAAACTGGATTTCCTTCTGTTTCACCTGGATCAGATACTTTAAGGTGATTTGGATCAGTAAACATTGACATAACTTTTTTGCTAACTTCTTCAGCAGTATCTGAAAGATAAATACAATTATTCAAAGATTTTGACATTTTTGCCTTTCCATCAGTTCCAGGCAAACGCAAACAATTCTTATTTTCTGGCAATAATATCTTTGGCTCAACTAATGTATCGCCATAAATCGAATTAAATTTTCTTACAATTTCTCTAGCTTGTTCAATCATTGGAGATTGATCTTCCCCAGCAGGAACAATATTAGCCTTAAAAGCCGTTATATCAGCTGTTTGACTAATTGGATATGTTAAAAATCCAACTGGTATTGATTCGCCAAATTGACGCATTTTTATTTCTGATTTTATAGTAGGATTTCTTTCTAAAGTAGAAAGAGTCACTAAATTAGCATAATAAAAAGTTAATTCGGTCAATTCCGGAACTTGTGATTGAATAAATATATGAGCTTTTTTAGGATCCAGTCCTGCTGATAAATAATCCAAAGCGACATGAATAATATTATCACGTACTTTATCTGGATTATCATAATTATCAGTTAATGCTTGCGCATCTGCTATCATAATTAATATATCATCAAATTCGCCTGAATTTTGAAGTTCAACTCTTCTTCTTAATGAACCTACATAATGTCCTATGTGCAATTTGCCAGTTGGTCTGTCACCAGTTAAAATTATCTTTTTTTGCATAATGAATTGTCCTCTTTTTACTAATTAATAATAACATTTTTTTAAGGTGTTTAAAATACTAGTCTTTGTTTTAAATTTCAAAATAGTAGTTTTTAATTATATATGTTATTAATTTTATTATAATAAATTATCAGAGATTAAAAGGCTTGAACATATAATTATTAATTTATATATTTCCAATAACTATTCTTATGATATTAATTAATACTTTTTAACTCAGAGAAAAATCTTTTCAACAAAATATTGTTATCATCTTAAAAATTATGAAATGAATTTTTATAAATTAACAAATAATATCATATTATATTTATCAATGCTAATTTCAAAGTTATCTTTAATATATGTTGGAAAAGAACCAATAACTCCTTGATAGTAAGAAAATCCCATATTTGTAAGTGTTTTATCAATATCTTCTTTATCTGAGTTCATTGATAATCCATATAATGAAATAGATGGATCCTTAATCTCTATACCTCTAACTTTTGTTTGTTCTAAATTTGTATAGTATAATACATAATTTTCTGGCAGTTTCTTTTCTTCTTGTTCTATTATAAATTCATAATTAGAATCTAAAAATACTACGGTTCCCCCATATCGAATTTCATAAATCAATGATTGATCTAGAGTTGTAATATCTACTTCATCTTTAAGCCAATAATTTAAATAATATCCTTTAGGTCTATTATTAATATCAATTTTACAACTACTTAATCCTAATATTAAACAAGAAAGGGTAAAAATAATAGCTTTATGTTTCATTATATCCTCCTATGAATAATAAATATCCAGTTATTTTACTTTAACAAATTATAATTTATATCATCTATTACAAAGCGACTTTATGACCTATTTCCGAACAAAATCTGTTTTGAAAATAGTTCTAAAAATTAATTATCTCCTGAATAAAAATAAAAATGCATAACTGTATCATTAATTGTGAAATCAAATCTATCTTTTATATATGATGGACTTCTTCCACTATATTCCTGATAAGTAAATCCCATATCTATCAATGTTTTATTAACAAAATTTTCACTTGAATTCATTGATAATCCATATACTGTAATAGATGGATCAGTAATTGCTACAGTTCTTACCATTATTTCTTTTGTACTTGAATATTTGCAAATGTAAAATACAAACTTTTTTGGTAATTTCTTTTCTCCTTGTTCTATTATAAACTCATATCTAGAATCCAAAATAGATATAACCATTGGATGTAATTTCATAAATCAATGATTGATCTATTGCTGTAATATCTATTTTTTCTTTAAGCCAATAATCAAAATAATATCCTTTAGGTCTATCATTAATATCAATTTCATCATGAGCAGGTGTATAGTTACAGCTACATAATCCTAATATTAGAAAAGAAAGAGTAAAAATAATAGTTTTATGTTTCATTTTATCCTCCTATAAATAATAAATACTTAGTTATTTTACTTTAGCAAATTATAATTTATATCATCTATTACAAAGCGACTTTATGACCTATTTCCGAACAAAGCCTATTTTGAAAAATAATTTTAAAAATCCTAAAAATTAATTATCCCCTGAATAAAAATTAAAATGCATCACTGTATCATTAATTGTGAAATTAAATCTATCTTTTATATATGATGGATTTCTTCCATAATATTCATGATAAGTAAATCCCATATCTATTAGTGTTTTATTAACAAAATTTTCGCTTGAGTTCATTGATAATCCATATACTGTAATAGATGGATCAGTAATTACTACTGATTCTACCATTATTTCTTTTGTACTTGAACAGTAGCAATAGTATTGCACAGACTTTTTAGGTAATTTCTTTTTTCCTTGTTCTATTATAAACTCATATCTAGAATCCAAAATAGATATAACGCCAGAAAATCTAATTTCATAAATCAGCGATTTATCTATTGTTGCAATATCTATTTTTTCTTTAATCCAATAATCTAAAAAATATCCTTTAGGTCTATTATTAATATCAATTTCCTTAGGTACAGGTGTAGATTTGCAACTACATAGTCCTAGTATTAAACAAGAAAGAGTAAAAATAATGGCTTTATGTTTCATTATACCCTCCTATGAATAATAAATATTTAGAGGTTTTACTATGTAAAATCCAACAAACAAATTATAATTTATATCATATGCAGCATATCTATTTGCTTTTCTAGGATCCATTATTATTTTTCCACTGCTATCATATTTTGTTACATCAGTATTACCAGGTTTATGTGACCAAGTTCCATCCGAATTTTGTCTATAAAAATGGTAATCATAAAATTGACCTTGATTATCTATTACAAAAGCAACTTTATAGCATCCTTCAGGACAAGCCTTATCTTCATCAATACTTTCAAAAACAAAGCCTAATTCTTTTGCATCTTCTTTAATATAAGATAGAATTTCAAGTTCACCCACAAAATTTCTATTATCTAAAGCGTATCCACCTACTGCTCCAGGATTCATAACTTCAAGAGAATTTTTTATCGGATTCTTCTGCGCATTTATCGCATATAAATAACAGTTCGTTTTATTTTTCAAATAAGTTGTGGAATTTTTATCTTGTGAAATTATCGTTTTATTCCAACTATCAGGTTCATAATCTAATTCACTACCAGATAAAGGTAAATTATATTCTGATTGATAGAAGGCCATATTTCCTATACAAATTCTACCTCTATTATTATCATTTATATTTGTACTAAATGACTTTGCATAAAATCTAACTCTATATACTGGATTATCAAATTCTAGTTTATAAAATGTATGAGAGTTTCTATCAACAGGCAAAGCTGTTTTTGATGATAGTAAATCGAGCTTATCAACCCATTTGTTTTCCCAATAATATTGAACTGTTGCTTCACCTGTTGCACTTGTCAACCATTCATTAGAAGATGATCTCCAGTGTGCTAACTCAACATCAATTCTTGTAACAGCATTACTGAATCTATATTCAATAAACGCTTCATTAAAACCATCTCTAATCGGAGACATAACAATGTATTCATTATGAATATAACCTGTTCTAAATCTTCTGGTTTCAAATTTAAAATCATGACTTGCTGTGTGCTTAATAAAATTATTTTTAGTTTCATCATCGATAGCATAAGCATCAGCAAAACCATATTCATTTGGTTTTATTTGTGGTAATTTACTATACTCTAATGGCTTTACAAAAGATTTTTTTGCATAATAATCATCAAAATAAGAATCTAATGAGGAAGTTAATTCTACATAAGCATAGTAATCACTCGAATTGCTATATAAAGTAGAATTCCATTGTTTTTCCGTCATTGTTACTCTTTTAGAATCCAATCCTTTTATTTTAAATATTTGATATGATGATGAACTAAGAATGGAAAAATTAAAATAAGGTTTATATTTTTTTACCCACTTTTCTTTGTAAACTGATTTCCATTTAAAAGTAGGAAGTTCATCCCTATAGTTTCCAGAAATTATTTCTATATCTTGAGGGAAAATAAAATTTTGTGCTGAACAATTTTCACCAGATTTAGAATGATAATTATATGAAAATGATGATGGTGACATTACATCTAAAGATATAGCATCAGTAAGCTTAATAAAACCTGTTGATGATAAAGATACATGGGATAAAGTTTTATTAGAATTATCATCCCTCCAACCAGTATGGACATAAATTTCATCAGTTAGTGCATCATAATCATAAGCTATAAACGCATGGCCACCTAAAGAAGAAGATTCAGATCTTAAAATAACAGGAATACCTTCCTTAATCTTATTGATGGTATAAAAACGAACAGAAGAAGCATCATTACATGAATTTATCGTAACTTGCGCTGTATTAAATTTTCTATAATCATATAAATAATAATTCAAAAAGTTTAACATTTCTCCAAAAGTCATTCCAAATGGATTAGAGTTATTTTCAAATTTTTCTTTTCCAAAATAAGATTGACTTAAAGAAATTAATTTAGATTGAAAATAAATATCCGAATGCGTAGATACATAAAGTAAATATTCATTTAATGAAAGCGAGTTAACTTCATTTGAAGGCTCAAATAAAATTCCAGGAGATTCAGCATAAAAAGATGGAAAAGAGAAATCAGCAGATGGATAAGTAATGAAAGAACTTATTGGTTCAACATCATATTCTTCCGGAATAAATAAATCATTCCAATAAGAGTCATAAAAAGAAATTAACATAGCAAGTGCAACATAAGAACAGCTGCCATGACTATTGTTTCCAATATTTTCCTTTAAGTTAGAAAAGTACACACCTTCGTAATAATTATCTATAAATAAATCGTCAACACCTCCAGAATTCAATGACTTAAAAATAGATTTGACTTTAGAATTTAAAATAGATGCATTACTCACCATAGAAGTATTTTGAGCATTTTTTACTTTAGGAAAGTTATAAGAAAAATTTGATAATGTTGTAAGTATTATTGTTATTAGTACATAAAAATTAATCATCCTGTAAGCCCTTTCTTAATTTCAATTTTATTTTATTATTTCTATTAACAAAAAGCAATAAAAAATATTTTTAATATCAATTCCTGTTTTTAACAAATTATTAATATTAAAATCTTTTGCCATACAATTTTAAAATTAAATAAATTTAGTAATTATTCTTGCATCAAAATATTATTTATTATGGTCATCATATTTTTCCAAAAGAAAAATTCTTCTAAAGAAGACTTTTATATTCTTTATATCTATATGTAATATAAATATTTTATATTTTTTTGTCTACTTTAGAAGAATCTCTTTTTTAATTCTTAACTACCCATTTGTAGATGAAAACACCAAAGTTAGGTAGTTTTATAGTATAAATATACTAGATTCAGCTTCTATATAATTTTATCAATACAGGAAAATATAATATATAGGATAATAATAAGAAAAAAGATGATACACTTGTTGCAATATAAACAGCAGTACTCCAGAAACTTACGGTTGAAGGTAAAAGTAATAAAAATCCCATTGCAACATAAAAAACAAATGTTGAAACCTTGCCAAAAAATTTTGCGCCATCAAGTTTTTTTTCTTTTTTAAAAAGCACAATATCAAATATTAATAAAGTTATTTCTTTTATAACAAAAATAGTTAGCATTAAAATAAAAGTCCAAATATGAAAATAAGTAATTAAAAGGCACAAAGCTATGGCAAACTGCATTAATTTATCTGCTAAAGGATCTATAGCTTTTCCTAATTCTGTAACCATATTAAATCTTCTAGCAATTTGTCCATCTAAAAAATCTGTAAAACCTGCAAGAAGGACAATACCTGCACAAATATAGTGATTTATTAAAATATCCTCAACACTAATAGGTAAAAAGTAAATAACAATAAAGACAATAACTAAAAGAAAGCGAAAATATACTAAAATATTTGGAATTGTATAAATATCTTTTTTATCTTTAATAAACTTTCCAAAAAATTCTTTAATTTTATTCATTTACATCACTTTTTTCTTTAATTTTTAATTCTTCTTATCTGAATCAGATAAAAAATCATCCAATCCAAAAGCGCCTGCAAAATTATCTTTAGATTTATTTTCTTCTTCAGAATCCATTTTTGGTGCATATTCAGTAAATTCAACATTTTCACTGACATCAATAATTTTTTCAGAATAATGTAAAAAGAAATATTTTTTTAATGTCTCTTCAGTAAATCTAGTTTTAACATTTTGTGGTGCATTCATAGGGAATGAATTAGAATCAAATCTTCCATTTGGAAATCCTAATTTATATATAGCTTTAACACTTGCTAATTGATTAGCTAATAAATTTGGAATTCTTGAAGTAATATAACTTATATTATCATAAATATAATTTGCATCTACTGTTCTTTCAACGCCATACCATAAAGCATAAAGAATAAATCCTAAGCCTAATCCAAAATAGAATGGATCACTAGTCGATATAGCTCCATGTATTGCAAAACCTATAAATGTTCCTCCAATAGTGCCACCTGTAAATAAAAACATTCCTATAATTTTAGACCAAAAAGTCTTTTTATTATAATCACGTTTAAAATTTCTATAAATAAGATTAAAAATATTTTTTCTTAAAGGATTAAAAAGAAAAAAGCGAGAATCATCATTTAAGTAAGCAGAAGAAAAAGCATTGCTCAATTCATTTTTTCTATTAGATAATAAAAATCCTGCATAGACAAAAATTATAATTAAAAAATTATAAGTTCTTAATAATCCAAAAGCCAAACTTGAAATTTCTAAAATCAATCCTGAAGGAAGATTTTGACCATATATAATCATCGAAAATATATTTAATAGTTCATCATAAATATTTGGATCGTATATAGTTGCTACGGAAACAACTATTCCCCAGACAAATCCAGCTAAAATTGTTCCAAATAAATATGCTTTTAAATATGAAAATATTAAATGATAATATCCATAACTAGTTGCTGACGCTGAAGTTTTTAAAGAATAATGAACATTTTCTTTCAAACTCTTTGAAGCATAAACTTCCATAACTGGAGCAATTGCAAAACACAGCAAAGTGAAAAGCAAAGGAGTAATATAAGCGAGTGTATAGTAAAAAGAAAGTGCCATGGTAACAATTCCAATAATAGAAAATACTCCAAAAGAAATATACCATATGCGATAATTAGATTCTTTTATAGTTGATAACGTTTCTTTTATCAAATCTTTTATTTTATAATCGTTTTTCAAAATTTTACCTCATAACAAATATATCTTTAATGTCATAATTATAAACTATATTTATAAATACTAAAAGCAAAATAAATTATTAATTTTTTCAATATTTAAAAAGTGTAAAAAAAGCAATAAAACTTTGTCGTAATATTGCTTTTTATAATTGAGCTTTCATTTCAATGATAGCATCACGTATTTCTGCTGCTTTTTCAAAGTCCAAATCTTTAGCAGCTTGTCGCATTTCTTTTTCTAAAGATTTTATTTCTTTTTCTATTTCTCCACGAGTCAACTTTCCAGCATTTTTCTTTTTCGAAGTTTTATCCATAAATTTTAATGGCTCAGAAATAGCCTTGATAATAGTTTTCGGAACAATATTATGCTCTTTATTATATTCCATTTGAACTTTTCTACGTCTATTTGTCTCAGTTATCGCTTCATTCATAGAATCGGTAATTTTATCAGCATACATAATAACTTTTCCGTGATCATTTCTAGCTGCTCTACCTATAATTTGAATAAGAGATCTTGTAGAACGCAAAAATCCTTCGCTATCTGCCGAAAGAATTGCAATTAGTGAAACTTCTGGAATATCTAATCCTTCTCTTAAAAGATTAATACCAACTAAAACTTGAATTATTCCATTACGCAATTTATAAATAAGCTCTGTTCTTTCTAATGTTTTAATTTCATGTTGTAAATGTTCAACTTTTATTCCCTGACTTTTATAGAAATCCGTAAGATTTTTTGCATCATTAATCGTCAATGCAACTACCAAAACTCTTTCATCTTTTGCTATTCTGTCTTTTATTTCATTAAGAAGATCATATACTGGATTAATTTTACTTGGTCGAACTTCAATTTCTGGGTCTATTAAACCTGTAGGACGAATAATTTGTTCAACAAATTCACCTGCTAAATTAGATTCATAATCTCCTGGAGTCGCTGAAGTACAAATCAAATTATGAAATTTACTTTCAAATTCTTCAAATCTTAAAGGTCTATTATCTAATGCAGAAGGCAAACGGAATCCATATTCAACCAAATTTAATTTACGAGCTCTATCCCCATTATACATTCCTCTAATCTGTGGAAGAGTAACATGAGATTCATCGACAAATAATATAAAATCATCAGGAAAATAATCAAAAATAGTAAAAGGAGTCTCTCCTTCTTTTCTTCCATCAATATGTCGAGAATAATTTTCAATACCAGGACAAATACCAAATTCTTCTAATGATTCTAAATCGTGTAAAGTCCGCATTTGCAATCTTTCTTCTTCCAAATATTTACCTTCATTATGAAAATAATTTAATCTTTCCGATAATTCTTGCCGAATTGTATGACAAGCATGTTTTACTCTATCAAAACTAGAAGCATGTTCATAAGCAGGATATATAGGAAAAGATTCCAAAGTATGAAGAATTTTCCCTGTTGTAATATCTACTAAATCAATCTCATTAATAATTCCATCTTCTCCATCTACTTGAACAATATATTTATCAGTAGAAGAAGGCCGAATTTCTAACATATCCCCACTTAAAGCAAAAGTACCGGGCTTTCTATCCAAATTATTTCTTTCATAAATTGCATTAATCAATAAATTTTGAATATCTTTTCTTTTAAATGGTTCACCTACTCTTAAAGAAAAAACTAAATTCTTGTATTCATCCGGATCAGTCAAACCATATATAGCAGCAACTGAAGCAACAATAATTGTATCTCTTCTTTCTAAAACTGAATTAATCGCAGAAGAACGCATCATTTCAATTTCTTCATTCATTACAACTTCTTTATCGATATATGTATCAGTTTTAGGAATATATGCCTCAGGTTGATAAAAATCAAAGTTAGAGACAAAATATTCAACACGATTATTAGGAAACAATTCCTTAAACTCTGCATAAAGTTGGCTTGCTAAAGTCTTATTATGAACTAATATTAAAGCTGGTCTTTGGACTTCCTGAATAATATTGGCCATAGTAAAAGTTTTTCCAGTTCCTGTGGCACCTAAAAGAACTTGAACTCTCTTATCGCTTTTTAATCCTTCACATAGTTGTTTTATTGCACGTGGTTGATCTCCAGTTGGAGAAAACTTCGATTCAATTTTAAAAGGAATATAATTCATATCAATTACCTTCTACAACTATTTTTAACTCAGAATCTTCTTGAGCAACAGATTTTTTGTACACTTCATAAATCAATTCTTTAGAAGTTTCATCGGAATATATTTCTTCAACTTCATATCCGTAGTCTTGCTGAAATTGATTTATAGTGCTTAATATTTCATCATTTGTAGGATCAGAAGAAATATCATAATTCAAATAATTTAAGCATGAGCCAATATTCTTTAAATAATTTTGATAATTCTCATTAGTAAATGCATAACCACTATAATCATACGGATATTCTTTAAAGCCATAATCTTTTGAATCAAAATCTGGATAAATTCCTACATTATGAATGCAGGTTTTTCCATCTGGTCCAAAAACCCTAGATATGGTAAATCTCATAACACTATTGTCTTTAAATGTATAAAAGCTTTGTGCAATACCTTTTCCATAAGATTTAAATCCATATATTTGCGCATTACAATTTTGCTTTAATGCTAAAGTTAAAGCTTCACTTGCGGAAGCTGAATATCCATTTTGTAAAATTTTTATTTTCAAATTTCCATATAAAGGCTCATCATTTTGTTTATTTATTCCAATAATGTTATCATTTTTATCTTTTTGAATAACAGTATATTTATTTTTAGGAGAAAACAAATTTGCAATATCTGTTGCTTGTGATAGTAAACCACCAGTATTATTTCTTAAATCTAAAACCAATGTTTCTAACTTAGTTAAATCTTGTTCTTTCAAAAGGTCCGATACTATTGAATAAGCTGAATTTTTTTCCTCATTCAATGTACTTGAATCAGCTAAAAAAGTATTCAATTTAATAGTTAAAACTTTATCATTAGAATACTTAGAAATTTTACTTCCAGCATCTTGAGAAAATTCATCCGCTGTTGCATTATTTATTTCAAAACTTTGTCCATTTCTCAACAATTTAAAATCAACGGAATTTGATTTTTTAGATTCTGAAAGAATTGCTGAAATTTCAGAAAACTTTTGATTAGATAATGAATAAGTTTTTCCTTCATAAGAAATATTAGTAATAATATCATCTTTTTGAGCGCCAAGTTTAGCCATAACTCCATTAGAATAAACTTCTTCTAATAATATTCCTTTTGGACAATATATCATTTTTATTCCGAATCCAACATTGCTAAGACTCAATCCTTGATCTTCCTGATTTTCAGTAATAAATGTATATGCATCTGTTGATGTCCGCCCTGAATACATCAATTCATTTGTAGCTTTTGTTATTTCTTCTTCTGTTTTTCCAAAAAGCCAATATTTATCTAAAATTTCATAACATTGCTTATATTTTCCAGAAAAATTATAAGTATCTCCCTCCATGAAATCATGTATCAAAATTCCCCCTATTAAACCAACACATAGGCTTGCAATTGAAATTCCTAAACATAATATTTTTGTATTATGTTTATAATGTTTTTTCATATTTTCAAATTTTTCTTCTATAAGCTTATCATTATTAAAATTATCCATTGATTCCATAGTCTTCTCCTAATCATTTTAGTATATCATATTTATTTTTTAATTATACAAAGAGCAAGTTCATATTATTGACATAAACTTACACTATAAACATTTAATTTTTGTTAAAAACATTTTATAATGAAATAAAGCTTTAAGCTAATACGAAAGAGGTAATTATGAAATTAGTCTCACTTGTTGTTCCAGTTTATAACGAAGAAGAAATGCTTCCTATTTTTTTCAAAAAAATAGAAGAATTATTTCATGATGACGACAATTATCATTATGAATTTCTTTTGATAAATGATGGATCAAAAGATAAAACATTAGATATCATAAAAGAAGAAGCACAAAAAAACGATCGCTTGTCCTATATTTCTTTTTCAAGAAACTATTCACAAGAATGTGCTGTTGAAGCAGGATTAAGGAGTGCAAAAGGTGATGTTGTAATTCCTTTAGATTGTGATTTTCAAGATCCACCAGAAGTTGTTTTTGATATGTTGAAAAAATATGAAGAAGGTTATGAAGTAGTTAACGGAAAAAGAAGCAATCGTGACGATGATACTGCAATGAAAAAAACAACTGCAGGATTATTTTATAAATTAACCAATAAAGTTGCTGGTAAAAAAGTAATTGAAGAAAATGTTTGTTTCTATCGCTTAATGTCAAGAAGAGTTGTAGATTACATAAACTCTCTTCCTGAAGCATCACGAATTTTACGTTCACAAGTCCCTTATATTGGATTTAAAACTTGCGATGTATTCTTTGCTAGAAAAAAAAGAGAAGCAGGTAAAACTAAGTATAATTATTCAAAATTAATGGGTGTTGCAGCAAAAACTTTTGCAGCTTCAACAGCAAATCTTTTAAGTTTCCCATTTAAAATATCTATAGGGATTGGATTATTTTCTTTTTTAGGAACATTTGTTTTTCTCCTTTGCTATTATTGTGATAGAATTCATTCATTCTACTATTTACCTATCCTTATTCTAATGATTGTTTTGCTAGCAACAGCAATTTTAATGTTAGTATTTTCTATTCATTCTCTTTATTTAAAAAATATCTATGAAAATGTACAAAATAGACCCAGATATTTTATTGAAGAATATCATGTTGCTGATAAAATTAACAAATAATTAATGATGATCTTGAGGCTGATATTGTTGGCCTCTTTTTTGTTTTCTTGTCTCTACCAATTGATTATGTGCAGACATAGTCAATAATTCTTGTGCTATCAACATAAAAAAATTACCCAAATCATTTTGTTCAGAAATAGTGAGATTCTGCGCCAAGGCTATTCCAATTAACGAAGCATAAAAAGCTTCTTCATTTGCTGTTAAATTAAATACAAAATCGAAGAAGTCATCTCTTTTAGTTTCTCTTTGATTATTAACATTCAAAAAGGCTACCTCATTTTAAAATATGAAGGTAACCTTTTTTTAATTATTAAAATTGCAATTTTGATTTCTTTAATACAGGAACTAAAAGTTCGTGAACAATAAGTGGAAAACTAGACAAAGCAATTAACCACAACCATTCATACCACTCAAGCGCTGTGGTTTGGAAAAAATCTGTTACATAAGGAAGTTCGGTAACTAAAATTTGTAATGTTAATCCAAATATAAATGAAATTAGAAACATGATATTTTTTCCCTTAAAAACATTAACAAATGATTTTTTAACATTTGACATTCCCAACATATGAAATAATTGTGACATACCTAAAACTGTAAAAGCAAAAGTTTGACATTTATCAAGTTGAGCATCATTCTGCAAATAAATCAAAAGATTATTCCATGTAAATCCCACACTACCTGGAGCATTTAAATCAATGAGAGGATTAATCAAAAAGGCAATCATTGTGATGAGAAAAATTATAAACCCGTAGAAGAAACAAAATGAAAATCCATGATGAGCAAATAATCCTTCATTTACAGGACGTGGTTTTAAATTCATAATATCAGAATCTTTATCATCTCTTCCTAAAGCTAACGCAGGCAATGAATCCGATATCAGATTTACCCAAAGAATATGTATTGCTCTTAATGGACTCGGAAATCCAATGCATGCAGCGAAAAACATAGTCATAACTTCACCGAAATTACTGGATAGAAGGAAGAAAATAGCTTTTTTAATATTTGAATAAATACTTCTTCCTTCTTCAACCGCTTTTTCTATCGATGCAAAATTATCATCCATTAAAGTCATATCCGCTGCTCCTTTTGCAACATCTGTTCCTGTTATTCCCATAGCAATACCTATATCAGCGGTTTTTAAACTAGGCGCATCATTAACACCATCGCCAGTCATTGCGACAATATTTCCAGAATTTTGTAAAGCTTTAACAATATTAACTTTATTTTCTGGAGACACTCTAGCAAAAACATTTGTAGTTTTAACTTTTTCTTCTAACAATTCCATTGATAAAGAATCTATTTCATCACCTGACATGCATTGTTTTTCATCAGTAGCAATATTTAAATTCTTAGCTATCGCCAAAGCAGTATCTTTATGATCTCCTGTGATCATGATTGTTCTTATTCCAGCTTTGTGTAAACATTCAACTGCTGGTTTAGCTTCTTCTCTAGCTGGATCAATCATTCCAACCATTCCAACAAAAGTTAAATTTTCTTCATCGACAACATTAGATTCATGAATAGCTAATGCTAAAACTCTATAAGCTTGTTTAGCCATTATTTTGCTGTTTTCATTTATTGTTGAAATATCTTTTTCAGTTATTTTTCTAACCTTACCATCTAAATAAATATTTTTTGTATGTTTTAAAATTGAATCCAAAGCACCTTTTGTAAATACTATATTCTTTCCTTCATAATGACTTAATACCGACATCATTTTTCGAACAGAATCAAAAGGTAATTCATCAAGTCGTTGATATTTATTTTCTTCAATTTCTTCTTTATTCCATCCAAATTTTTTTGCATAATCAAGCAAAGCTAATTCAGTAGGATCACCATATCTTTCATCCTTAATCGAAGCATTGGAACAGAGCATCATACCTTGTGCTAATAATTTTACTTCTTCTGCATCAACTTCATTTGCATCTTTTATCTTTCCATTGATATATGTTTTCTCAATAGTCATTTTGTTTTGAGTTAATGTTCCAGTTTTATCGGAGCAAATAACAGTAACTGCTCCTAATGTTTCCACAGATGGTAAATGTTTAACTATTGTATTTACTTTAACCATTCTAGAAACTCCTATAGCTAAAACAATAGTTACAACAGCTGGCAATCCTTCTGGAATAGCAGCAACAGCAACACTTATTGCAGTAATTAATAAGTCTAAAGATGCCGTTCCTATATCTTGTTTATTAGGGCCAAAAACTGCATACAATAAACCGACAGCATACATCAAAACACAAACGGAAACACAGACTATTCCTAATATTTTAGAAAGACTTGCAAGTTTTTGCTGTAATGGAGTTTTATTATCCTTAGCATCTTTTAACATTTTGGCAATATGGCCTATTTCAGTGTTCATTCCAGTACTGACAACAATTCCTTCACCACGTCCATAGCTTACTGGAGTAGACATAAAAGCCATATTTTTTCTATCGCCTATTCCAGAATTTTCATTTAAGATTATATCTGCATTTTTTTCTACAGGAATCGATTCCCCTGTCAATGAGCTCTCATCGACTTTCATATTAATAGTTTCCACTAAACACAAAGCAACAGGAACTATCCTCCCTTCTTCAAGGACTACTAAATCGCCTACAACTAAATCCTCTGCTTTAATTTCTTTAATTTTCCCATCTCTTTTTACAACACAAGAAGGGGAAGACATTTTTTTTAAAGCTTCCAAAGCTTTCTCGGCTTTTGCTTCTTGAATAGTTCCTATAATAGCATTTAACAAAATTACAGAAACAATAATTATGCCATCAGCCCACTCTTTTAAGCAAAAAGAAATTACTCCTGCACCAAGTAAAACATAGATCATTGGATCTTTAAATTGCAAAAGAAATTTAACTATAATATTTTGTTTTTTTTCTGAGTTCAAAATATTAGGTCCATCTTTAAGAAGTCTTTTTTCAGCTTCTATTTCTGATAATCCAGAAGTAGAAGAACACGAAAAAAACTGTTCAATTTCTTCAATTTTTTTATCTTCAAACATAGTACACCTCTAGCTCTCGTTCCATATAATTTCTTATATGGTTTTAACCCCAGGATTATTCCGTGTTGTTGGAAGTTAAAATGCACTACTCCGCTACTAATATTCTATTAATCACTTTTCCAAAAATCAACAGATTTTTGGAAAATTTCTAAAAAATCTATTTCAATAATTATAATTAAAAACACAACAATAAAAATAAATTGAATAATATTCCATAGATTGATAAAATTTTATTGAAGGAAAAGAAAATGAATAAATAATTGTATAGTGCATTTAATAATTAAAATTTATTATTACAGGAAGGATTATTTTGATATGCAAGAAATTATAAAAGTTAAAAATTTATCAAAAGTATTTAATAAACCTATTCGAGGAAATGGTTTAAAAGGCATGATTAAAACACTTTTCTCGAATAAAAAAATAAAATTTACAGCAGTAAATAATATTTCATTTACGATAAACCAAGGAGAAATGGTCGCATATATTGGTGCTAATGGCGCTGGAAAATCAACAACAATAAAAATGATGACAGGTATATTAACTCCAACAAGTGGTGAAGTTTTAATAAATGGTATGCACCCATATGATTCTAAAGCTCGGAAAAAAGTTTTACAAAATATTGGTGTAGTTTTTGGTCAAAGAACGCAACTATGGTGGGATCTTCCTCTGCAAGAAACTTTCTCATTATTAAAAGATATATATAATATCAGTGATAAAGATTATGATGAGCGATTCAATTATTTAAAAAATATTTTAGAACTCGATAAGTTCATTCAAAGTCCAGTAAGAACTTTATCTCTCGGGCAGCGAATGAGAGCGGATTTAGCTGCATCTTTATTACATAATCCCAGCATCTTATTCCTAGATGAGCCAACTATTGGTTTAGATGTTCTCGTCAAAGATCATATTATTAAAGCCATTAATGAAATAAATAAAAAATATAACACTACTGTAATTTTAACGACACATGATATGTCGGACATTTTAAATCTATGTCATCGTGTTATTATCATTGATGAAGGTAAAATTCTTTTTGATGGAAGCATTGATGAAATCAAAAACAAATTTGGAAATATTAAAACTATCTCATTAAAATCAAGCAATTTTCAATGTGAAAAACTTTTAGAAAAATACCCAGATATTAACATTGAAAATAAAGAAGGAGAAATAAATATCTCTTTTGATGGCGATAAAATAGAAATCAAAGAATTAATGAGAAATCTTTTAGATTGTGGAAGTATTCAAGATTTAAATATTAAGGAGAACGACTTAACGAATGTCGTAAAAACCATTTATGAAAACAAAAATTTTTAAAAATTTTATCAAATACAAAAGTTTTGTAAAAGCTGGATTTATGACAATGTTAGCATATAAAGGGTCATTTTTTGCTTGGGTGTTAACCAATTTATTAAATACAATTTTAATATCTTTTTTATGGTATGCAATTTATAATCAAGATAATCCAAACATTTATCAATATAACGAATTTGGAGAAAGAATGTTAAACAATTTCACCTTACCACAAATGATAACCTACTTATTGATTACACTAGTTACAACTCAATTGATATTCGGTAGTTCATCTTCCTTTGACAACGTTTCAGAAGATATTAAAGAAGGCAACATTGCTATGCAATTAATCAAGCCTATAAATTATCGTATCCGTCTACTTTCAAATTCTTTCGGTAGCATGCTCGGAACTTTTTTTATAATTGTAATTCCTATTTCAACAATTGAAATTGTTACTCTTGGAAGTATCTTCGGTTTCGGAAAACTATTTTTTTCTTTCAATTGGTACAATATATTATTTGGATTTATTTCAGCTATAATTTCTTTAATAATTTATGATACGTTAGATTTTATCATTGCACAATTAACATTTTTTACTGGGGCTAGTTTTGGATTATACCTTCTAAAAGCTTCAATAATTGACTTTTTAAGTGGGTCTCTTATTCCTCTAGCATTTTTCCCATCATGGGCACAATCATTTATTAATTTTTTGCCTTTTGCTGGAATTATATCTATTCCAAATCTTATCTTAATGGGAAACTTTACACTAATTCAAGCTTTAAAAAATATTTTACTGCAAATAATCTGGATGATCATTATGATTTTAATTGCAAAATTTACATTTTCAAAATCATGCAAGCATGTTATTAGTATCGGAGGTTAATATGAAAGAATTTAAAAGATACATTCATTTATATTTTCGCTACATCAGCATGTCAATCAAATCTCGATTAACCTATAAGACAGATACAATTATTGGAATATTTGGATTCATTGTAACTAATACAATAAACTTTCTCGCACTATATTTAACAATTTCATCAGTTAATATTATTGATGGCTATACTATAGAAAATTTAATTTTTTTATATGGTCTTTGTTTGATTCCTAAAGGAATTGATCATATCTTAACAGATAACCTTTGGACTTTAAGCCAAAAAATGGTTAGATTAGGACAACTTGATAAATATTTAATCAAACCATTAAATACCTTTTTTCAAATAATTGCCGAAACTTTTCAGCTTGAAGGATTTGGAGAAATTATATTAGGCATTATATTTTTATCAATATTTGCGCCTGCTCAAAATATCATTTGGTCATTCAATAATATTTTAGGGTTAATTATTGCAGAATTATTATCTTGTTTTCTTTTCTTAGACTTAAAATGCATAACATCATTTACGGCATTTTGGCTAAAAAAATCAAATCACATTATGAATACAGTTTACAACATTTGTGATACGGCAAGATACCCTTCGATACTTAATATAAAAATTGTCAAAGAAATCCTTCTATATATAATTCCATATTCATTATTTCTTTTTTGCCCTATAGCATGTCTTTTAAATCCTTCGGGAAAAACAAATCTTATCTTCGGAATTGAAATGAATATATTCCAGGTTAATCTAATATTATTAAGCTATATAATTATCCTATCATCTATTGCAATAATAGAATGGAAAATCGGAATAAAAAAATACGAAAGTGCTGGAAGTTAGGTATTTTCAAGTAAAACATCGGATAAAAGTCTGATGTTTTTCTATTTATTTCCAAAGTTCAGGATGCATTTTTTCTAAATAATCAACAACTCCATCTTCATCAGATGTTTTATAAGTAAAATGCTTACCTAAATGAATAACACTATCTTTAGAATTGCACATAAAAACTCCTTCATTAGCATCATTAAGCATTGAAAGATCATTTTCAGCATCACCAAAAGCAATGGTGTTCTCTTCTGGAATATCAAATATTTTTGCTAAGTACTTAAGAGCATGACCTTTAGTGGCTATATTTAGAGAAACTTCAAAAGTAGCAATTCCTTCATATATTCCCCATGAAAAAAAAGATAATGATTTATATTCATCTTTTAAAATTTTTCTCTTGAAAACATTTAAATCTTTTTCTTTAACCTGAAAAGTTGCAGTTAAAATATCATCTTCTAAAAAAACATCAATATTTCCATTTTTTTCTTCAACCAAATCATTTATATGAATTATAAAAGAAGGCAAATGACTTTTATTAAAAAAATATACTCTTTTTAATGAAGAAGCCATACATGCATCTAATAAATTTTTCACATCTACATAAAGTTGCCTAAACAAATCTTTTTTTATAGAAAAAACAATGGAGTTATATTTTTTTAAATTAGAAATATCTGGAAAAACAATAGCAGCTCCATTATAGCAAGAAACAGGCATATCTTTTAATTCAAGTCTTTCTATAAAATCAGACATTCCCTGATAAGGGCGGCCACTATTCATAACAAAATAGTTTCCATTTAAACAAATCTCATTTATTTTTTGCTTTGTATAATCAGAAATAGTTTTATCACTTCTTAGCAATGTATCGTCTAAATCACAACAAATAATATATTTATCTTTTTTCATGTAAGATAGTATAAAAAAATTTTTCTGAAAAAGAAAGTGCTTGACAAAAAATAGTCATTTTTTATATAATAAACAAGCACGTTGAGTGCGAATGAAATGGGGCTGTAGCTCACCTGGGAGAGCGCCTCCATGGCATGGAGGAGGTAGCGAGTTCGATCCTCGTCAGCTCCACCATTTTATTTAATTCTTTGGCGGCGTAGCTCAGTTGGTAGAGCAGCCGGCTCATACCCGGTATGTCGAGAGTTCGACCCTCCCCGCCGCCACCAGTTTTATTTAGTCGAGGTGCTGGATCAATAGCTCAACTGGTTAGAGTCCCCGCCTCATAAGCGGGTTGTTGCAGGTTCGAGTCCTGCTTGATCCACCATAAGAAAAGCATAGGTTTGATACAATTTGTGTCAGACCTTTTTTCATTGCAGATAGGAATATTTATCCTTTCCGCCAGCAACATTCAGAGTCTTGTAGAAGTGCCAAATGACATTTTTATGAGGCTCTTTTTCTTTTTGTATATTGCTACGGAACAAAAAACTTATCAACGGAACGAAAGTGTTTGCAATATTATAATGCAAGGTTAAAAAACACAGCATCGGTAAATGACGAATACTGCTTAGACATTTACGAGAAGTCATGCAAAACTATTTCGAACGCACATTTTTTGTGGTATAATTGTAAACAGATAAAGGTGGTAAAAATGGCACTATCATACAACGGACTATGGAAATTGCTGATTGACAAAGGATTAAATAAAGGATATTTACATAAGCTAACAGGTTTGAGCAGATCTACTATAACAAAATTAGTCAAAGGCGAAAATGTAAACACTGACGTATTAGAAAGAATTTGTATAGCTTTAGAATGTCAATTAGATGACATAGTTGAAATGAAAAAGGAAGAAATTTGAATGAAAAATATAAAGAAAATATTATGCTTCTTACTTTTACTATTAATGATTCCTTTAACTGGATGCGATTTTTCTAATGGTGGTAAACACAAACTAAATATCAAAGATTTAAATAATATTATTTTAAATATTGACAAAATATGCGAACCGAATCAAACTTATGGTCTGTACAAAGAAGACGATGAAATCACTTTTGAGATTAAATTCTTTTCTGGTGTAGAAGCAAGCTTATCAATAGATGGAACTATATTAAGACCAACTTATGATAAAGCATGGGAAAGTGGATATATTAAATATACAATGCTAGATCATGATGTAGATGTCGCTTCAATGATTAATGGTTATGTTGGCGATGAACTGAAGTTGTGTGAAACAATCGAATGGGGTTCAAAAATAACTGACGAAAGTTTAGATTATATTGATGTTCAAAGAATATATCTGGGTGTTGCCCCGGAGAATAGATATGGCGAAAGTGCAAGAATATACAATGAAGGAAATATGTTCTCGGGATGGTTTAATCGAGCTTTAATACGAGAGAAAACAAACGATATTGATGGAGGGCAAGGGTATATTGTCACATTCAATCTAAAAAATAAAACCTCATATGAATTAGAAATCAGGAATAACTATGTTCAAATAAATAATAAAAGTTATTGGTTGTCAACTGGATTACCATACGCAATTACATCCTTTGGTGGGGAACAAATACAACCAACAGGAACTTTTAAATTAAATATTATAGATAGTAATAATTTTATTTATGATAAGCCTGAAGAACAAATATAGTTATTTTGCTCCAGGCACAATTATCAAACTACATTCTTACCCAATAATGGATGTTGATTTGATGATGTATGTAAATGGTGAGTTTCATTCAAAACAAACTAGTATAGAAACCGATGACGGATATATTTGGGAATATTCTTTTGTAATGCCTACTGGCGAAGCTATACTACAGTTTTCAACAGATCCGTTTCATGCTGATAAATATTACTATTATTTTGTTGACATATTTAATTGGGTGAGCTTATTAAATGAAACCACATTAAAAGCAATTGAGATAGAAGATGGTTATATTGGTGTTGATCCTAATGATCCTAATAATGCTCCAATGATAAGGTATAGTGAAAAAATAGAAGATATAAATTATAATCTTCATTTTTTGGAAAATGAGCCGTTAGTTAAAATGCATAATTATGAACCGGTTGATGGTGGTTGGTATAGAAAAGTTAAGTACATCACATTTGAAGGTCAAGAATATATTTTGGAAATATCAAACGGGATGGTATTTTGGAATGATTTTTCTTCATACGAATATTTCCGTTTTGATAGAACACCAACAAATTTTCCAGATATTATTACTGAAAGCAATTAATTCTAATATTAAATAATATATGTGATTTGATATTTAAAACATCCACTTATTAGGGGTGTGCAAAATAAGTCAAATGGTGTGCAATTCTTGATATGGGTGTGCATTTTGTATCAAAACAACTCTTCTTTGCCATATAAAAATTACTGCAGCAATGCTGCAGTTTTTTTGTTCACTTTTTTAAAATATGTTATACTTGTGTCTTGTATGAAATCAATTAATTTAGGAAATACTAAAACATTTAATTCAATTTTACATCTAGCCATTCCTTCTATGATTGCTCAATTAGTTAATGTTTTATATAACATTGTAGACAGGATTTTCATTGGCAATATGCCTAACACTGGAGAAATTGCGCTAATAGGTGTTGGAGTATGTGCACCAATTACAGTATTCATCTCTTCATTCGCTTATTTGGTTGGATTCGGTGGTGCACCATTATTTTCTATGTCTCTTGGGGAAAGAAATAAAATTAATGCCCAAAAAATTCTATTTACTGCTTTTTTAATGCTTACAATTTTATCTATTATTGTAGTTTTAATTTTTTATCCGTTGAGCAAATCCTTATTGTATCTATTTGGTGCAAGTGAAAACAGCATTTCATATGCCCATTCTTATTTAAAAATTTACTTAAGTGGAACTTTTTTTCAAATTATTACTTTAGGTTTAACACAATTTATAATAGCTCAAGGAAAATCTAATCTTGGTATGAGCGTTACTCTATTAGGATGTATTTTAAATATAATCTTAGACCCTATCTTTATCTATGTTTGCAATTTAGGAGTTAATGGCGCTGCTCTTGCAACTTTAATTTCTCAATTTTTCTCTTTTTGTTTCGTTATATTCATTTTATTAAAAATTACAAATATAAAACTAACATTTAATAAATTAGACCTAAAAATATGCAAAAAAATAATTCAATTAGGCTTCTCTCCTTTCGTAATTATGAGCACTGATTCAGTTATATTCATTTGTTTAAATACTTGCATAAAAAATTTTGGTGGAGATAAAGCTGACTTTTATATTGAAATTGCAACCATTGTTCAAGCATATTTCTCTTTAATAACAGGTCCTCTTCTAGGTATTTCAACTGGCACTCAACCATTATTAGCCTATAATTACGGAGCCAAAAATATTGAATTAATAAAAAAAGCAGAAAAACAATTAATAATTTTTGCTCTAATTTTTTGTTCTATTTGTTTCGGCCTATCTTTTTTCACAGGTAAACCTTTTGCAAAATTATTTATCTCTTTAGCTTCTTCAAATCCTAATAATGAAGTAATAGATTGTGCAGGAAAAGTAATAAGTATTTATATGTATGGTATTATTCCTTTAGCTTTTCAATATGTCTGTGTTGATGGTTTAACTGGACTTGGCCAAGCAAAATATTCAATTTGGCTTTCTTTAAATCGAAAACTAGTTTTGATGCTTCCATTAACTATTCTTTTACCATTACTGACGAAAAACGCTTTTAATGTTTTTTATGCAGAAATGATAGCTGATATTATCTCAAGTTTTGTATCACTGATCTGTTTTTTAATCATTTTTCCAAAAATTATTAATAAAAGAAAAAATGAAACCAAGAGTGTTTTAGAATAATTTATTATTTTCATAAAAATATATTGACTATCAAAAAAAACAACGTAAAATATAGCCGTTAAAGGATAATATCAATGATTATAAAAGCTCAAGCAAAATTAAATTTAGCAATTGATTTAATAGGAAAACGAAATGATGGATATCATGATATTGATATGATTTCCATACCTTTAGAACTTCATGATTGCTTAGAAATAGATGAAATTTCTTTTGGAAATGAAACATTCATCACAGCTGACGATGTTAGTTTAGTTTGTGACAAATCAAATACTGTTCATAAAGCATTCAATATCATGAAAGAAAGATATGATATAAAAAAACCTTATCGTATTCAAATATATAAAAATATTCCTACTCAGGCTGGTTTAGCAGGAGGAAGCGCTGATGCAGCTTGCTTAATAAATGGACTTAATTATTCAAAAAAATTAAATGTTTCTAAAGAAGAACTAGCAAAAATAGGATTAGAAATTGGAGCCGATGTTCCATATTGCATTTACAACGTACCTGCAAGAGTTCAAGGTATTGGTGATAAAATAATTCCAATAAAAGGAGAATATAACTTTTTTGTATTAATAGTAAAACCTCAAGAAGGATTAAAAACTGCTGAAGTTTATCAAAAAAGTGATGACATTGAAATTGAATATCATCCAGATATCGAAGGATTGTCTAAATTATTAACACAAAATCCAACCATAGATCAAATAGCTCCATATTTATATAATGGTTTAAGACCTGCAGCTGAAAACTTATGTCCAGAAATTATAACAATTTTGGATAATATGAAAAAAATAGGTCTTTGTGCATGTGAAATGTCAGGTTCAGGCTCTGCATGTTTTGCTTTAACGCAAAATGAAAAAGAATTGGACAAAGCATATAAATATTTTCAAAAATTAGGTTATACCGCAATAAAAACTATTGCAACAAACCATCCTCATACTTCTAAAGACTTTTTTAAACGTTTATTTCATATTAATAAATATGAAATATAATTATGCTATTTTTATTTTAGCTGGCGGTAAGGGATCTAGGTTAAAGAGTAAAATAATTAAACCTCTTTATCCTATTTGCTTTGAACCAGCTATTTTTTATGTCTTAGATTCTTTAAAATACTTAAACGCTAAAAAATATATTATTGGATGTTCAGACATAGAAGAGCCCTTGAAAAAAGATTTTCCTGAAATATCCTTTATCAAGCAAAAAGACAATGGCTATGGAACTTCTTGGGCTTTATTATCAGCTGAAAACGAAATTAAGAAATACGAAGAAGTCATTATTTTACAATCTGATGATATCCTTATAAATCAAAAGTTTATGTCAAAGTTCAGTCAAAAAATAAACTCAAAAGAAAACTATATTTGTTATAGTAAAGAAATTGAACAAAAAGGAGATGGTATAATCACTTTTTTTAATCATTTCGTATCATTTAGTTCTAAAAGTAAAAAAACAAATATTGGCCGCTATATTTTTAATGTAAATGATTTACTACAGGCACTACATAAAACACCCCTGCACGATGAAGAATATCGTTTAACTGATACAATTTTACTATTGAAAAATAAAATTAAAACTTTTTTTACAAAAGAAACATTTATAAATATGAATACCATTTCTGATGTAAAAAAAGCAGAAGATATAATTCAACAGAGAATAAATAATAATTTTATAAAAAATGGTGTATTTATTGAATTTCCTAATTTAACAAAAATAAGTCCTTTAGCTCAAATAGATACTGGTAGTAGAATTTTAGGTGTTTGTAAAATTATTAAAAATACAAAGATAGCAGAAAATTGTGTAATAAATAATTCAAATATAATGGATAGTGTTATTTCTAGTAACGTAAACATCTTATTTTCTTTTGTTGAACATGCTATAATTAAAACGGATGTCAAAATCGGCCCATTTGTTAATATACATTCTAATTGCATCTTACAAGAAAATTCAATAATAGGTAATTTCACCGAAATAAAAAACACTATTATTGGAAAAAAATCTAAAGTTAAGCATCTTTCTTATATCGGTGATTCTACAATTGGAGATAATGTAAATATCGGTTGTGGAACTATTACTGCAAACTATGATGGAAAAAACAAAAATCATACAGAAATTTGCGATAACGTTTTTATCGGATGTAATTCTACCATTATTGCTCCTGTTACCATCAATGAAAATTCAATGATAGCTGCAGGAAGTACAATAACCTCAAATGTTCCAAAGAATACCTTAGCATTCGGTCGAAGCAGACAACTAAATTTGGAAGGAAGAATAAAAAATAGAGGTTAAATTATGCTAAAAAACTGCGTCCTATTCACATTATCTGCAAATCAAGAACTCGGAAAAAAAGTTGCAGCCGCTTTAGGAATGGAATTATCTCCAGTTTCTGTTAAACGTTTCCCTTCAGGAGAAATTATCGCCGAATCTATTGAAACTGTTCGTGGAAAAAATGTTTATATCATTCAATCTACATGCCCACCAGTTAATGAAAATCTTATGGAGTTATTGATTTTTGTTGACTCATTAAAAAGATCTTCAGCAGCAGAAATAAATGTCATTATTCCTTATTTTGGATATGCACGTCAAGATAGAAAGGCTAAACCACGTCAACCAATATCTGCTAGATTAGTTGCAGATTTATTAAAAGTTAGTGGCGTTACTAGAGTTGTTACTGTAGATTTACACGCTCCACAAATTCAAGGATTCTTCTCTTGTTTAGTCGATGAATTAGCAACTGCTCCTTTATATGTTGCAACTTTCCTCCAAGATTCTCATTTCAATACAAAAAATTTAGTCACTGTATCTCCTGATCATGGTGGCGTTACTAGAGCAAGAAAAATTGCTGATGGATTAAACACTACTTTAGCTATTATTGATAAAAGAAGAAATAGTCGCTTAGAACCTGAAGTTATGAACATTATCGGTTCTGTTGAAGGAAAAGATTGTTTAATAGTCGACGACATGATCGACACAGCTGGTAGCGCTTGTGCTGCCGCTGATGCTTTAATTAATGCAGGAGCAAAATCAGTAAAAATAATTGCTACACATGCAGTTTTATCAGATCCAGCATTTGAACGTTTAAGCAAATCTAAATTTAACCAAATTATTGTTTCTGACTCAATTCCTCTTCCAGAAAGATTCAAAGAACTTAATTGCAAAGTAATATCTTTAGCACCTATGCTTGCAGCTTCAATTAAGAAGATTCAATTAGGTGAACCATTAAGTGTCGTTTATGACATGTATAAAGTAGAAGATCATGATTAAAAAAATCTAGCTTCGTGCTAGATTTTTTTGATTTATAACTTTAATGAAAAACTCCTTCATCGCCATAATTTCCATTAAATATATGAGCTTTTTGAAGTATTCTTTTATCTGTTTCATATGTTAATAAGTTCAAAGCTTCTTCATATGGTAAAAATAATAACTCCGTAACTTCCGATGTCTGTGGTTTCATATTTTTACTATCATAAGTTTCAGCCATAAAAAATACTACTTCTTTTTCCACATCTTCATAAGGATGGTAAAAAACTACTTCTCTAAATCCATGATAAAAAATAACATCTAAATTAGTTTCTTCCTTGATTTCTCTTTTTGCTGTTTCTAATTCTGTTTCACCATCAATAACATGACCTTTTGGAAGAGAATAATGTCCTACATTCATTTTTTCTATTAAATAAAAAACTTTTCCTTTTTCAATTTTAACAACAACTGCTCCGCAACTTTTTTCTTCTTTCATATATTGAACTCCTGCCTTGATTTTAACATTATTTACAATAAGACAAAAGAAGATATATAAATTAAAATTCTGTTAAATTAAAAAACGACAATTATTTTATTTTTTTATGAATTTTTTCCCTTTTTCTAATGCGTTTTTTTCCAATTTACTCAATGAATTGTTTTTAATTTCATCTAAAAGAACTAATTCTTTTTTGGACCATTGATAATTTTCCAATAAATCAGGTCGATTTTCTAATGTCCTTTTTATAGCTTCTTTTTGACGGAATCTCGATACAGCCTGATGATTACCTGTTAATAATATATCAGGTACTTCTTTACCATCATAAACTACAGGAAAAGTATATTGCGGATATTCTAAAAAATTAGGATTTGAAAATGACTCTTCAAGAATAGAATCTGGAGATATTACTCCATCCAACAATCGAATAATGCTATCAGCTATAGCCATAGCACCTATTTCACCTCCAGTCAAAACAAAATCTCCAATAGATAAACATTCATCAACATAGTCTTCAAATCTTCTATCTACGCCTTCATAATGCCCACATACTAAAATTACATCTTCCATTTTTGCTAATTCTTGTGCTTTTTTTTGTTTAAATTGTTTACCTGATGGCGTCAATAAAATAACATGAGAAGATGCTGTTTTAACAGAATTTAACGCTCCTAATAAAGGTTCTAACCTCATTACTAGTCCAGCACCACCTCCGATTGGACGATCATCGACACGATGAGTTTTATCCAATGAAAAATCACGTATATTAACAAAATTCAATTCTACCTTTTCACGAGAAATTGCTCTTCCTATTATTGAATTTGTCTTAAAAGAATCAAAGAATTCTGGAAAAAGAGTTAAAATTGTTATTCTCATTCAAAAATACCTTTGGCAAGATCAGTAATATAAATTCTTCTTTCTTGAAAATCAATTTTATCAACATAAATTTCTTTTAAATAAGGTAATAAATATTTTCCAACAACAAAATAAATCATATCGTTAATCTCTCGATAATCAGATATCTTTCCAAATATTTTGTTATCATTAACACTGACAACATCAAAACCATTAACATCATCTAAAAAGAAATATCCTTTTTCTAAAATAACATCTTGATAAATTTCTTTACCTTTTAAAATACTAACTTCATTAATATCGTTCATTCCTTTCAAGTGAACTACTATTATATTTCCTTTATTATTATAATTTTCGATAATAAATTCACTATTATCAATTAAAATTGTATTTCCTTTTTTGAAACGTTTATCAATTGAATCAGTATGACTTACAACTTTTAAATCACCTTTTATTCCTATTGTATTTACTACTGTCCCTATTCTTTTAATTGCCATATTTTTTACCTATGAAAAAAGCCGCTATGCGGCTTTTTATTCTTCTTCTCCAAACGATTCGAAAGAAAGATGAACTCTCTTTTTGTATTTTCTTGCAATAACATTGATAAGAGTTCTTGCAGAACTAGAATTAATTCCATGACGTCCGATTAAGCGACCTAAATCATCGTTTTCACAAACAATGACATAATGCTGTTCGCGTTTTTCAAGATCTTCAGGCTTATCAAGTCTTCTAATTAAAATACTTTCTGGTTTCTTTGCGAGAGGTGCTACGATGGTGCGGATCTGTTCGATGAGATCAATATTATTATTTTCCATCGTTATACCTACTATTTACCAGCAGTTTCAGAGGCTTTCTTTTCTAAATAAGCTTTATAAATACCTTTCTTAGAAAGAATGGTTTTAACGCTATCACTTGGAACAGCGCCTTTAAGCAACCAAGAAATTGTTTTTTCTTCATTAAGAACTGCTTTTTCTGGTGCTAACATTGGATCATAATGACCAATTTGTTCGATGCAACGACCATCGCGTGGGCAACGGGAATCAGCAACAACAATACGATAAGATGGGTCCATATGACGACCAATACGTGCTAATCTAATTTTAACCATGATTATTTTCTCCTTTAATACAATGCTAATTTTACATTATTTCTTTAGTGCTGTCAAGTATTTTTACTTGACACTGTTATTAAATAATTGAAAGAATTTGTTTTATTTTATCAATAGAATATAAAGAAATATTACTTATACTCGCTTCACCATTTTCTATATTAATTATTTCTAACGAACTATTCTTAATAATGCCTGCTAATGATAAGGCTAAAGAATATCCCGATAATAAATCATCGATAATCAATCGAGCTATCGAACATTCTTCAAGCAATTTTTCAAAATTTTCATTTTCTGAGCAAAAAGATTTTAAATCATCTTTAGAAATACTAACATTAAAATCATCGTCGATATATTTTCCAAAATTCAGCAATAATAATTTGATTTCTTCAGAATTAGGATCAATAATTTTTTCTTTGACATTCCCATTGTTATTTGATAATGTTGCATGCAAATTATCAATGGATATCTTATTTTCACGTCCTTTATAAATCAGCTTAACTATTGTAGAATTCATTATTTTGCTCAAAATAATTTTATCACATGTATTTTCATCAAGATTTTTAAATTTTTGTGAAATTATAGATATATCAAAATTTAATTTATTAATCCCTATTTTTTTAAGTGCAATAATAAAAAGATATATTTCTATATTGCTTATATATCCATAACTATCTAGTGATGAATCAGGCAAAGCAATTAATTCTTGTTTCTTTAATAAAGAACCGATTGTTGCTCCTAATAAATAAGAACTTATTTTTTGAGTATCACTATCATATACTGCATTTAGCAAAGTATTATTGTTACAAATACTATTGATATCAAATTGTCCATTTAAACTTATCAAAATATTAAATAATGTTATTATTTCATCACTTTTAAATGTACATCTATTATTATCATAAGCTAATGGATGTGGGGTTATAATAATATTTTCATCATTAACTGTTTCCAATGCTTTAGTAATAATTCCTCTTACCAAAATAGAACGATTTATAGAATTGGTCATTTGATCTTTAAAATTAGGAAACTTTAACGCTACTTTAGCAACATTAAATTTACTTAATGGGGTATCCGAATCAATATCTATTTCTAATATATCAATCATAGAACATAAAGAAATAATCTCTGTGGAAGAAAAAGTTTCATAATTATCTTTGCTAGCATTTAGAATTTCATCACCTAATAATTTACTCAAATTTGTTGAACAAATTGCATTAGTCAACATAGAACGGACTATTAATGAATTGCTAATTACCTCAATAACATTTGCCCTATTATTAGTAACTGAAGGATTGTTCCATCTTTTTAACAAATCTTGTGCCTTATTTGAGATGTCTTCTAATTTTATATCATTATTTCCGAATATTTCAGTTAAAGCATCTAAAAAATTATTCAGTTCTTCATCCCATAAATTTTTGCCTGTACCATACGTTCTTTTTAAGCTTTCACTTGAACCATCAATTATTAAATCTTTTGGAAAATAATCTTCTCCATAATAATCAGTAACAACTTTTATAAAAGAAGTCATAAAAATATCACTAGACAAATATTTATTTTTATTAGAAAGAATATACTTTATTAATTCACCACCCTCAGTTATTTTCTCACTAGGAATATCTTTTACTAAAGAAATAAAATTAACTAATTCATCTTTTTTTATCAAATATTGTATAACGTCATTTTTTAAAGATGTTAAAACTGAATTAGGGATAACTATAGTTAACCCTTGTAAATCATTTTCATTATTAATCAAATAATTAGAAAGAGAATATCTAATAATTTTTGAATCCAAAATTTTATTTATACTATCAGCATCAAGATTGATAAATAAAGAATAAATATTTTCCGGCTCCGAAATATAAGAAAGACTAAAATCAGGTATTTCATATAAAGACAATAGGCTTTCTAATTCTCCAGCATTTTGATTAATACTAATCCACAAATCTGGATTACTAAGTGCTTTAGGTATAATAATTTTCTCGCTGTTAGACAAAAACTTATTTAGGTTAAATCCAAAAGTACCCTGAGCAATTTTACTATTTGATAAAAAAGAATTAACTTTTGGATCAATTAAAAGTTTATCTATTTTTGAAAAATCGCCATCATAATTTGAAAATATATTATTAAAAGCAACAATTAAATCAAAATTTTCAAAAAGTAATTTTAATTCATCTTTTTTTATAATATTAATGTATTCTCCTTTTTCATTCTTTTCTTTTACTAAATTTGAAATATAAAAGGCATTAGAATTATCACTAAATTCACATAAAGAACAAGAAATAATAGAAGTCATTATCTTTGAATCGATAAAATAATTCAAATAAATATTGCCAGATGCATCATATTCATTCAATTTATCTATAAATCTTTCTACTTCATTCAAATTAGAAATATTTCTAGATAAAATGGAATTTATAAATGTAGCGTTTTCCTTTTGACCTAAAAATTCAATAGCAGATAAAAAATCAAATAATTCGCCATTTTGTTCATTTCCACTACTATCCTTATAATTTTCAAAAACAAGATCATTAGGCATCGCAAAAGAATTTCCAAAAATTGTCTGCAAATTAATTTTCATAAAATCAACAACATAAGGATTATCCATTATACATCCTAATATTTTTGTCTTTAATAATGAAGATTTTATATTGTTAAAAATCTGTTTATTTTTTTCATAAACAATTTGCTTATCATCAAAATAATTAAACAAATTATTAATCGGGTTAATATTATTTGATTCTTCATTTTTTCTCATCATTTGTTGATAGAAATAAGATATCTCATCAAGAGAAGAAGCAAGAACATTAACTTCAAGACTCCAATCTATATCTTTATTATCTAATTCATAAATATTATTTTGCTCGATTTTTAATAGTAGCTCCTCTTTAGTATAATTTTTTTCTTCCAGAGTGCTATATTGTTTCAACATATTAGAAATATAATAATCCGAAAGATAAGAAAATAATCTATTAAAAACAGGATTCATTTCATTTTTACGTGAACTAGAAAAAATAGATAGACCAGAAAGATAAGGCAAGATACTCTTTATCAAATTGATTGGAGTTATTTTTCCATCATTTAATGAATTAGCCACTTCAAAAATTATAGAAACAAGATTGTTAACATCATCCTTATTAAATAAATTTTTTACAGAAACATAAGGTAAAGTTAAATTTGTTTCGCCTATTAGCATCAAAGACTTTTCAACGTTGATATTTTGAGAATAATAATTTTTCTTAAAAAGAATTTTAACTAAATCAATCAAAAGATTATCCGAAGAATTAGTTATAAATTGATCTATATTATCGATAAATGAGTCAATAAAAGATAATCCCATTTCAATAATAAATCCTCCAGAATTAATACCATTAATAACATTTTTAAAATCTTTTTGAAATTCTGGATATGAGAATATTTTCATAACAACTTTTTGCATTGAATTAAGATTGTCTTTTCCTAAAAGAATAGGACGTATTTCATCTCCTCCATATTTTAAAAGCAGATTAGCTGTCTGTTTTGAAAACGAAGTAATAGTAGAAAGTTCTTCACGAAGATTTACTGAATAAGTTAATTCGTTACCATCTATAACTTCTGTATAATATCCTCGCATAATAAAATCGCTTGCCAAAAGATAACAAGGTACATCATTTTTATCTTTAATAATGTTTAATAACTGAAATATCCCATAGTTTCCATACTGACAAATTTCTTGATATACTTGATAACCATAATCATAATCAGGATTATCTATTTTATATGATTCCATTGGCTTAGTTCCATTATCACCAGAAATTATATATAAATCTGCACCAAGGAATGAAAGAGCTAAAACACCTACACATAGTCCTTTTCCAAAGCCTATTAAAGCACCTGTCATCTTTCCTTTTTTATATGGTGTTTTACTGATGCCTTTACTATATTGTTCATTCAGTTTTCTTTTATATTTTGCTTCTGAATAAAATACCTTATAAACAATGAAAAGAATTATCTTTAGAAGATAATAAACAATTAATAGTATACTGGCAAAAATAATACGATATATCAAATTGACCAAAGCTTTTAAATAAGAAGCATTATCTGCTAATAATAATGAAATATATTCATTAGGAAACAAATTAGGAAGATAATCAACTAATACTTCTTTTAATGAATGATATTCTATATTTCCAGATAAATTCAATAATTGTTGAAAACTTCTTTCACCACCACAGAAAAAGTCTAAAAGCTTTAATAAGAAAACATCAACTTCTTCTAAATTAACTAAAAGTAAATATAATACTAAAAGAATCAATCCTATAGCCAATCCGTGGAATAAAAATATTAAACTTTTCCTTTTTCCCATCAACATATTAGAAATTGTGTAACTTAAAATAATCAGCAAAAATAATGCTGTTGGAACCACTTTAACTAAAAAACTAACAATCTCTATAGATAACATTTTCTTACCAATTTACTAAATTTCCATTAACCAAATATCCAGTTAAACCTTTAAATAAAGAACTATAATCACCTTCTAATATTTCTATCGTCATATTCGGAATAACATTTAATAATTCATTATTAGTCATTCCAAAAATTTGACCAAATTCAATTAATTTATCATCTAACTTTTTCACTTTTATTTTTTTAATATTATTGCATTTTATAAAACAATTTTCTTTTAATTCAATATTTTCTGCAATAAAATTTGCCAAATTTTCCAAATCATAAAAAATACTATAATCAAAATCAACATCTTTTGTAGCAATTTCAATATCAGTTATCATATCTTTCCTATCAGCAAATAAATTAATATCAATTTTCTCAATTTCATATCCACTATAACTACTAGGGATAAGTACATAGCTACCATTCATGCTTGTTATTTCTTTAATAGCAATTGTTTTATATGATAAAAAATCAAAATTATATGTAATTTCTCCAGGATTAATTGTTTCATAATTTTTTTCTTTCATAAAAGTTTTAGATAATTCTTGATCATCTCTATTTAAAATTTGAGTTTTATTATCAATTTCAAAATTTGATAAATAATCTTTTTTACTTAAGTATTCATCACTAAATATTTTAACTTTACTTAGTAATTTAGGAAAAGCCTGACTAGTTCCACAATATTTACTATTATGTGTTAATCCAAAAATATCACCAATATAATCGCAAGAAGAAGAATAAAATTCAAATTCATTGATTAAATTTAATCCATATAAACTATTGGAATTGAAAATAGAATTTTGTAAAAGTATCTTTTGAATATTATTACAATCGATAAAAGAATAGTCACTAAAAGTCACTTTCGTATTTAAAGAACTATCTTCTATTTTTTCTAAAGACAAGCACTGATAAAAAGCACCTCCATCTATTTGAATCTCACCACCATTAAACTTTATGGTTTTGACAATAGAATTTGAGAAAGCTTTATTAAATATTCTTTTTACAGGATGTCCATTAATTTCTTCAGGAATATTGACTATTTCATCTTTTCCTGAATATTCTTTTATACCTATTATTGTTTTATCATTATCCAAATAAGAATAAGTATAATTACCTTCCTTAAAAGAGATATTAGAACTATTGATAAATCGATTTGCAAATAATGGTATTACTGAAAAAGATATTCCTCCTAATACACAAAAAATGAATGTCATAACCACTACCCACTTCCCAAATAATGGCTTTATTTCTTTTACTTTAACCTTTTGTTTCTTCTTTTTAGCATTTTTCTTTTGTATTTTCTTTATAAGAGCCAATTCTTTTTTCAGCTTTTTTTGAGACTTTAAATTTTCTTTTGAACTTTGGTCAAAAATAAAATCAAAGCAAACTCCATCTTTGTATTTCATATTATCAAATTCAGCTTCTTTTAATTTGCAAAATATTTTTTTACAATCAATTGAAACTGAAAGTTTAGCTTTTGGAATAAAAATTTCGCCAGTTAAAATATTAAGATCATGAATTTCAATTATCTCTTCAGCTATTTTTTGATCATTGTCATTATATTCTTCTACAAATAAACTAAAAGAATGCAAAACTTGCAATGTATTATTTCTCAATTTAAAAACTATATGATTTTTTCCATCAGATTCATTAATAATCATATATTCCATCACTTCAACAATAGAATCATTTTTATCATCATATTGGATTTTATTTATATTATTAATTGAAATCATAATCAATTATGCCTCCAACTTTATTTTTAGAATTACGCTTAGTTATACAAATATTACTAAATATAAAAGCCAAAATACCAATAATTAACGCTATAACAATAGAAAACCAACCCAAATTACTATCGAATAACACTTCAGAATATTCAGGATTAATATAAGCAAACATAAAATATCTTAAAGTATAAAGTAAACAAAATATATCAAAGCCAAAAAGACTAGAAAATATATTTTTTTTCGAATTACACAAAGTCAAATAAATATCATTATTGATTACTTCATCATTAACAAAACTAATAACAATGTTCGTATAGCAAGTTCTTTTATCAATTGGAATAATTCTTGAAGAGTTTTTTATAGGATTCAAATCACGGTAATAATATGATTTTATTAATTTCTTATTTTTGTCAAAACATTCGATAAAAAAGCCTATTTTTTTATAAACTTCTTTATAATTACAGATAACAAATTTATTTTCTTCCGAAGTGTTTAAAATATATTTAACAACATATTTTCTTGTTTCACCAAAGGTATAAAACAATTGACTATTCTCATTCTCATTTATATTAGTTTTAATTAATTCATCATCATGAAATGGCACTATAGTCTCTCTTTTAAGAATTTTTGAAAAAATAAGTATCAAAGTAATAACGACAAAGGAAACAAGAGATACGATCATTAAAATCAATTCTTTATTCATTAAGACTTTCCTCCTTTCCAAATTTATCATTACTAAATTCTTTTTTTAAAGAATAATTATCAAAAATATTTTTGCATACATTTGGTTTATTAACAACTTTAAATTTATTTATTTGGCAATATGAGTCGTTAAATAAATATATAGCGAAATTAAAAGACATAAATAAAAATGAAAAAATAAATACAAATGCAATGACTATTAATATTATAAATAAAATTAAAAGACTTGTCGTGATTATTCCTGATTTAAATGCAGTAATCAAATAATAAAGACCAAATCCACTTTCTCCAATTACACAAAATAGACTAATCAATTTTAACAAATATAAAATAAAATTTTTAATAGAATCAATTTTTGCTGTTTCCAATAATTTATTTATTTCAATGCCTTTTAAATCATATTTACTGGCAATTATATAATTTAATGATTCTTGCTTTGATATACAAAAAAGAAAATATACTAAAAAAGAAAAACAAAAAGGAAAACAAAAAATCATCGGAACAATAATATATCCATTTGAAGGACCATATTTTTGATAGCAAATATAAACTATCCCCGTTCCTATACCAAAGCAAATTACTGCCAAAAGCAAAATAATAAATTCTTTCATTATACATTTAGCTAACATAAAAGTTTTACTAATAAAACAAGTGTAATATCTATCTATAGAATTTAAATTTTCAAAAAAGAAACCAGTTTCTAATTTTTTTGCTTCTAAATATTTTTTTGTAAAATTATATCGACAAACATTAATAAGCGGTATTCCTAATACTGAAACAACTAGTAATAAAGCCAAAATAAAATATAAAAATAATATTAAAAATCCTTTAGGTTTTATTAAAAACTTAAAGCCTTCTAAGAAGCCCATTTTTATACTATTTTTCATTTTATATTTCCTCTTCTATAATTGTAATCGAATAATTACTTGTGACATTCTTTTCATTTGAGTTTAAAATGTTTCTTGTCAAAATATCATTGCCATTAAGACTATTTAAAACTGCGTTAAATTGTAATTTATGATTTTCGACCAAATCAAAATGAGATTCATCTATCATTAAAGTTGTTTTAACAAAACCATCATTATCTTTTAAATATTTTATTTTTCCAGTATCATTTAAATACTTGTATACTTTGACCATAATTGTTCTTTGTGTAATTCTTATCGTTCCAGTATAGGTAATAGAATATCCTTTAGAAATATCTTCTCCTTCTTTTGAATAAATACTTAATCCAACATCATTTCTACGTGAACTTGCATCTATAATTTCTTGCTTTTCACTATCTTTTTTCTTCAAATAATGTCCAGTATATAATCCATCGCCTTTTGTTGCATCATATTCCCAATAGTCATAATCATAATCAATTGCTATACCATCATACATTTTTGTTGTTGCTGATTTAGTATTTATAGTAATTTTTCTTTGCGTAATTTTTATTAGACCTGCGTATTTAAATTTATTAGATAAATTTGTTGAAGTAATATTTACTACATAATTAACATATTTATTTTTTAGATCACTAACATTTTCAGATAATTTTGCTTCTTTTTGATTTGAATCATAAATTGTAAAATCATCGATGAAAAATTGCTGAGTATAAAATTTTGTACTACCATTAACAACAATTTTCAAAGTTTCACCTTCAGCTAACAAATTACTATTCTCTAAATATTCCCACTCATTTTCCGCATAACTTTTTTCTAGATTATCAAAAACATATGTTTTTGTAATGGGCTTAATATTTATATTAATTGGATATATAACTAATATTTCATTTTTTAATACAACTTCAATATTTTCATTTTCAAACTGAGCATCAATTAAAATTAAATTATATTCTCCCGCATCTTTAATAGTATCAGTTAAATAATTTCCTTCCTCATCAACTAATTGAAAAACAAACATTCCATTGAAATTTTTTTCAGCTAATGAAGACACAGAGAAAAATATTACTTCATTATCATAAGCCACAAATATACCATTTTGTATTATATTTTTCCCATTATAATTTTTATAAATCTTATCATTCAAATTATATCTATTATCAATAGATATATTTCCATAAGAATTAATATAATTAATATCCCCTTCATTAACTAATAAAGAATATAAACTAAATATATTTTCTTTTGCTTCTCCAATTTCTTTTACTGAAGCAATTGGTTTAGAATAATCAATTTTAAGATTTAAGCGACTTAAAATTGTATTTTCTTCTGATGAGCTAAAATTGTTTTCTTTTGAAACAATTAAATAATAATCTAAATAATTATGTTCTTTTCCATCATAACTAAAAGTTTTCGGTGAAGTTGTAAAATTAAGTATTAAGGGTGTTATTTCAATATTATATTCAACTTGGAGATTTTGAGGGATAAAAATAACATTTTCATTATAAAACACACCATCTTTATATTCACAAACATAATAAGAATCATTCTTAAATAAAACAATTCTCGAAAAATAACACTTATATTTACCAACATGTAAAACATTATCTGTTATTTTTTCTTCATCTGAATTAAAAATATTAAATTCAACAGTGATTGTAAAACCATTAACTTTTTCAACTATTTCATAATAATCGGAAATTGAAATCAAAGGATTACTACCATTAAATACCATACTTGTATCAATATCTTTAAACTTAATATTTAAAGTCAATTGTGTAATTTCAATCTTTCCATAAACATTAATTATTTCATAATTATCTGTGACATCTAAATTTTTATTTATTATTGAATAGCTTTGAATATTATCATAAACTCCACATTTTATAAATTTAGAATATTCTTTGATTAAAATAGTATGGTCATTGCAAAGACCACTTTGGTTATTATCATTCATTTTTTCATAAGAAAATTCATCAGTTCCTTTATTTAGTCCATCAAAAACAAAAGATTTATCGCTAGAAGTAATAGTAATTTTTCTTTTTAAAACAATGTAATTTCCATATGCATTTTCATCAATAATATAATTTGTTGATTTCCTTCCATTTTCTTTTTTATATATTAAATAATAACGAACAACATTTTTATATTCACTAGCATCTATTATTGAATCGGATATTATATGTGCATAAATATCTAATTCATCACGATCTTTTTCACAAACTTGGTCATATATTTTTTTATAATCTTTTAAATTTAGATTTTGTTCATAATTAACAGTTTTTCCATTATAAACAGAACTAATAGTATTAAATTTAACATCTATAGTTTTTGGAATAACATTAATAGAAAAACTACTAACTATAATTTCAAAATTATCATCTAGCTTGTCATAATAGGAATAATAATTTTTAACAATTAAACTATAAGTTCCAGCATCATAAACTTCTTTTTCTTCAAATCCTAAATTAAAATTGATTTCTATTTCATTAATATTTGTATTATAAACATATTTAAAAGTTTTATCAGATTGATTTGTTCCATCATAAATTAATATATCTTCAACAATCGGATTAATTTCTAAAACTTTCTTCCTTATACTAAATTCACTTTCTTTTTTTGCTATATCTATTTTATAGTTACTTAAATTGGTATTCTCACCAGCTATAATACTTTGATATATAACTTTATATGTTCCAGCATCGCAAGGTGCTTCAATATTAATCCATTGCTGATCAATTTTCTGATAATACAAAACTAATATTTTAAATGTTTGTCCTTCTACAATATCATACAAAGAAGATCCATTTAAATTATAATTACCATAATTATTATTATAAGTATAATAATTCCCATTAAATTCACCACTTTCAACTTCTAATAAATCAAGTATAATATCTCTTTTTGAAATATTAATAGTCTTTTCTAAGCACGTAATTTCATAGTTTTCAGAATCTGGTGAAAATGATTTTTCATCAATTACAGCTCTAAAAACTCCAGAATCATTTAAATAATTATTATAATAGACATCATTAATATAATATTTAACATTTGAAAAATAAACATTATCACCTTTAACTATTGTGCCTTTAGAAACTACATAATTTAAAAATGTATGATTTTTACCATCATAAACAAAATCATCTGATACTAATTCAATATCAATTTTTCTTTTATAAATACTAAAACTTATATTATTTGTAACATTAATTAAATAATTTGAAACTAAAGTATTTTCATCCGATGAAAAATCTTCATAGACTAATGTATATACGCCATAATTAATTGCTTGTGAAACACTTTCAACAAAATTTAAATATTCACGTAAAAACGAGCAATTAACTTTTAGATTTTCACCAGAAACAACATGTGTTAGAAGATTACTATCATTATAAATAAAATTATTGTATTCATTAGAATATGAATATGCTATTCCATCATATGTTTTATTTTCAAAATCTAATAAAGAAATGTTAATTTTTCTTGGCAATATATCCACAAGTCCGGATTCAAAAGTTAATTCATAATTTTGAATTAAAGTATTTCCGACACATAAAACATCATCTTTTCTTATATTTACATCATAAGTACCTGCATTTTTAATAGATTTTAAAAAGTTATTTGAATCATAAAAAACAAATGATTGTATAATTATATTTTCATCAAAAACAAAGCTACCAAAAATTACCTCAAAATTATTTTCTTGAGATATAAAATCATGATATTCTCCATCATATATTATCTTTTCTAATGTAGGTTGTATTGTTACTTTTCTTTTTAAAATTTCAAAAGATACTTCATCAGAAATATCAAAAACATAATTATTATCATCAGTATTGTCATCGAGCTCATATGAAACAATTTTGACAAAATAAGTCCCAGCATTTTTAGGAATTACACTATTGCCATCAATATCAAAATAAGAGACAACAATCTTAACATTTTGATTGCCAACTAATTTGTTATCATCATCTGTAATAACAAAATTACCAAAATTATTTGAATAAGAGAATATATTACCATCATATTCAAAATTCGAAATTTTAATAATTTTTAGAACTACATTTCTAGGGAATATATTAAATTCACATTTTTTTATTTGAACAATATAATTATCAATACTATCACTTTTTAAACTAGAAATATCGATTTCAACTTCATATTTTCCAGTATTTTTTGCTTCAGAAACTATTTGATCATTACTATAGATGATAAAATTAGTAACTTCAAAAATATCATTAGCGACAATATTTTCTACATTAATATCATGTATAATTTTGCTTTCTCCATCATAGATGGAATCAGAAACTTTCGGGCTAATTACAATAGTTCTTTTTGTAATATTAAAAGAAACATTTTTTCCAAACACAATTTTATAATTATTTAAATTAGTATTTCCATTAGATACCAAATCAGAAATCTTTATAATATATTCTCCAGCATTTTTCACTGAAGAAGTTTCAATATAACTGCCATCACTATTTTTAAGAAAATATTTAACTATAAGTTTTACATCATCTTCTTCACAAAATTGATTGTTTTCATTATTTAAATAATTACCAAATTCATTTAAATAATGATATTCACTACCATCATATTCTTTGCCTTTATCTTCAATAAGACTTAAATATATTTCTTTCTGTAATACTTCAAAAGTTTTATTCTCAAAAATTAAAGAATAATTTTTTGATAATTCTTCATTTAATTTAAATTCTATATTATAAATTCCAGCATCTTTAATTTTAGTGTAATATCTACCATCTTTTTCAAATTGAAAATGAAATTTGTTTTCTAAAAAAGTCGAATCTAAAGTAATATCTTTTAAAGAAAAATTATCAGTAGTAGAACTAAAATAATGCTCTTTTCCATCATAAACAAATTCTTTGATTTTATCCTGAATAAGCAATTCTTTTTTCAAAATGCTAAACTCAGTAACATTGGAAATATCAAATTCATAATTCTCATTTAAGTCATTAGAAAAGCTTGCTTTAACAATTTTTGCAATATAATTACCAGCATCAAATTTTGAATTAGAATTATTTTTATTAAAAATATCTATAAGAAATTCAAAATATTTTTCATCTTCAGAAAGTATTTTTTCAGTCCCTAAAGCGTTGCTCAAATAATGATATTTTGATAGTTCATTTATATCCAAATTGTCTCCGTAAACAATATCATTTATATCATCAATCATTAAAACAACTTTTCTTTTTAGAATTTCAAATTTATTTACATAAAAAGAAATATCATAATTATCTTGATTAAAAGAACCATAGCATTCTAAAGAATTAAAATAAACTTTATATTTTCCAGCATTGAGGATTTTATCTGTTTCAATATTATCTTTTAAAATTTTAATATCAATTGGTATAGCATATTCATTTTCTATAAAATTACCTTCAACTAAATAGTCATTATAATCAGAAAAATTATAATCTAATCTTTTTCCATCATATATATAATCTTCAGTTTTAAAACCTAAAACTATTTTTCTTCTAACAATTTCTAAATTTCCAAAAATATATGTAATATTATAATTATGAGAAACATCTATATCATTTGAATCAAATATTATTGAATGAAATACATTTTCTTGAGAAAATACATCGCTTGTCAATTGGTTAAAATATTCAAAAACAGAAACAACTTTATGATTTTCACACAAATTTTCTTCTACTATATTTTCATAATTTAAAATAGGTTTTCCATCATACTCTTTTGATATTGATTCAGATTTAAGCACTACATCTCTTTTTTGAATATTTAAATCTTTTTTTTCTATATTAAAGGTATAAAATCTAGTTACATCTTCACCCTTTGAATTTATTATCATATTTGAAGAATCTAATTCAAATGTATATTTTCCAGCATCAATTAATTTATCAACTTCTTGATTATTCAAATCATAATATTTAATATTTAAATTCGTTTTATCATCAAAAGCTAGTTTATCAAATAAAACATTTATATCTACTTCTTTTCCAGAATAAACAAAATCAGTATTATCTAACTTAATATCAATTGTTCTAGGCACAATTTCAAACTCTTTATCATCATAAACGATATTATAAAAACCAGTAACATCATCGCCTTTATCATTTTTTATAACAATATCTTCTATATTAATTTCTGTTTTTTCATTTCTTAAGTCTTTATAACTAAAATCAATATTTTCAATAGTATCACCGGCTATGAGTCCATCAATATTATTTATTTTTGGAAAAGAACCATATTCTAATTTTTCTTCACTAAACTCTAGTATTAGATTTTTCTCACCTATAGCAAATTGAATTGGCTTAGAATATGATTCCATGCCAAATAAATTATTTGTTTTTGCTCTTATATAATAAGTACCAGGACTAACGGGTTCTTCATTTGTCCATACACCTTCTTCTGATTTAAATTGGTATTCAATTTTGCCGCCTAAAAAACTCCGGGCTTTTTCATATGTTATTTTTTCTCCATAACTGAAATGATTGTTAATTATTATATTATCTACTATTTTTCCTTTAAAAAATGATAATGAAAAGAAAGTTGCAATAATTAAAACTACAACACAAGAAATCAATATTCTAAACTTATATAGAATATTTTTTCTTTTTCTTCTTTTTATTTCTTTTTCTTTAAAATCATTATATAGTGACATAGCAAACCCTTTTAAACAATTAGAATACTTCCAGGTTTAATTACAAAATTATAATTTGTATTTCCTTCTATTGAAGCTGTATCAACAGTTATACCATAAAAAGATAATCCTTCAGAATAATTGGTTGGAATCAAAGATATTTCAAACATCTCATTATTACCATATTGTTCTCCATCAACAAAACAATAATATAAAATATAATAAGCATTAATATAACCTATAATTCCAGAATAAGAATCTATATCTTCTTGCTTAACTGTAACATCTAATAAAGTAATTTCTATAGTTTTTCTGCTAACTGCAATCGTACCTTCATGATAAATAATTTTATACCATGATGATAAATTTGTATTAATTTGTGCTTCATTCGAAATATAAACGCTATCTTCAAGAACATTTACAACATAATTTCCAACACCAATCACACTTGTATAATCAATTTGATTAATAGAATCTAATACAGAATAAGCTTTAAAATTCATTACATTTTTTTGCAGGCTATCTTGGAAGGCCAAACCATTAACTTGAACTTTGCTTCTAAATAATTCTAAGCTATAGCAACTATTATCATAAACTTTTTCAACATTCGGTAAAATAATATTTAACTCTTTTTGTGCCACATACTCTGAAATATTATCATAATTTAAATCCAATAGATTAACATTCATACTATAATAGTCATCAACAATTTCTCCATTTTTTCCTATTATTTTTATTGAATTTTTTAAATCTTCACAATTTTGCAAAAAAGAATTATTAAATTTAAGATATGTTCCAATGGAATAAAAATCTTCATCTTGATAATAGAACACAAATGAATCGCCTTCTGCTAATAAAGATAAAGATTTTGAACTAACTATATCAGTAATTTGAAGATATTTATTATCCCCATAAGTTCCTTTAGGCATAATTAAATCAACATCAATATTCTTAGAATTAATTTTATATTGAATTGATGTACTGAAATCAAAAATAAAATTACTATTAACAATTTCACCATTTAAATAGACATCTAATTTCTTTATCTTTGTTTGAACAGCACTTGTTGTAAAATATTGTTCATTTTCAAGTTCTATATTTGATATTAAAAATTTTGAATCCAGCTCTAATTTATTTTCTCCTACCAAAACAAAATCAGTACCATAAGTCAAATAAAATTTATTTCCATCATATATATGTATAAACATTGAAGATAAAAATTGTGGGTGAACCTTATTTCTTTTTATTGTCAATATACCATTATTAATTTTTAATACATGATTAATATCAGGATTCTTCAGCACTATCCCTTCAAGAGTATACGAAACATTATTACAAGCATTAGATATATCTGTATCCATTTTAGCATTTGATGTATCAATACTGGACAATAGTGTTTTGTCAATACCATTCAAAATAGCTTGAATAGAAAATGGATTACCATCATAAGTTTTGGTTAAAATTGGCAGATCAACTTCAACATTTTGTGGATCAATTACAACTTCAAAAAGTTTTGTGTCATCAAATGAATAAGACGAGGTAACATCTTTTCCAAATGAATCCAATATAGTAATTTTTAATGTAGCTTCATATTTTCCAGAATCAATGATGCTATTTTCATTTTTGCAAAATTCAACTGAAGAAATATGATCATTTTTTATTAAAGTTCCTTTAGCTAAAGAAACTTGTTTTTCAGTTAATATAAAAGGATTACCATCATAAATTTTCTTTAAGACTAATGGCTCTATTTCTATTTCATTTAAACTATCTTTTCCATCTAAAATCAAATTATTATTAATTATAAAATTACAATTGTAATTAAAAGTTACATCATCACCCAAAGAATTATAAATTTTTGGAATAAAACAAGATTTTGAAACTATATTATCTGAACCTACTAAAGAAGAATCAAAACCAATAGTTAAAACATCGTAATTAACCAAACTTCCATCAGTAATTTTATAAGATAAATTATTTACAGTTTCACTTAAATATTCTAATGTATCATCATTTAAAATACTAATTTCTAAATTTCTTTTGTTAACTTCTAAATTACCTGAAATTACTGTAATTGCGTACTCATTCGATACATCAATATCTTTTTCATCTAATATTTTTACGTTAATATCTGATTTAGAACTGCCTATTTGTGTTTGTTCTCCTAAATATGTAATAACTTCATGATGTCCTTCTTGTAATGTACCAAACATTTGATATTCAGAAGCTACTAAAGGTTGTCCATCATATTCTTTTTTTTCATCATTAATAGCAAATTTTAATTGAATTTTATCGTTATTTTTTATAAATCCAGCACTAGCTAAAGAAAAATATGTAATAAGCGCCCCAGCAGCTGCACAAATTATTGAAAATAAAATTGTAATTAATTTTTTCATCTTTATCTCCTACTAATTTTGTTCCAAAGTAGTTATTACTTCAACACATTGCTTCAAATTATTATTTCCAAACAGATCATTGATATAATTTATCAATCCTTCCGCTTGTTGTCTTACATATACCGGATTCTTAGCCTCTAATTTCCTAAATACTTTTCTCGCTAAAATATCATCTATTGCTTCTATTTCTTTTCCGCCACATGCTACCATTACCGGTACATAACTATATATTTGCTTCATTATACGATTTCCAAATGTCAAATGAAATGTTTTTATCATATACTCATCTAACTGCTTTATTCTTCTTAAATTTCTCTCTGTCAGACTATATTCTTCTTGTGCTTTATCTATTAAATCATTTAAATGATTTATCGATATTCTCTCTTTTTTATATCCTTCTACTTCAAATGGTTTCGCTTTCTTATCTAAATTCATTACCATCGCTCTATCATATACTTTATCTGATATCGCAAATGTCGAATCATCATTATTAGCTGTACCTATGAACCACATATTTACTGGTAATCGCAATTTCCCATTTTTTAATAACTTTGGATCATTTTCCCATTTATCTGATACTACATCTAAATTTCGTCCTTCAGGATTTGGCAATTCCAACAATGACAAAAATTCTGCAAAATAATATTCTATTCTTGCAATATTCATCTCATCTAAAACTAAAGCATATAAATCATTATTTAAGTTTGCTTCATATAATGTACATAACATCGTTGTCTCATTAAACTTTTTAGTAAATTCATTATAATACCCTATTAAATCTGTTCTTTCCTTCCACATTGGTTGAATAGGAATTACAACTGCCTCATTATCAACAAACTCTCCAAATGCATATGCTAAAGATGTTTTACCTGTACCTGACATACCTTGCAAAATAATAAGTTTTGTTACTGCTAATGAAGCTACAAATCTTCTAATATCTTTAATATCATAATATAAGTGTAATTTGCCAGCAGAAAATTTTCTAAATTCTATACAAAATTCTTCTAAAGAAATATCGTCATCGTATTTAGGTGGAACATAACTTTCCATCTTTTTATCTATTTTAGTGAGCATATAAAATCTAGATGCTTCATCCTCTTGTTCAGGTTCTTTTAATTCACTATTTGAAATATTATCATGATTGCTTCCGTTAAAAATTATCTTAACTTCATCATTTTTTACATTTTCAAAATTTTTATTTTTTTCATTTAAATTAAACTTAAAAGAACTAAAATAATTGCTATAAACAATTACCAATAAAACAATAATTAAAATCAAAATAATCGAAGCGTATATATAAAAAGCTGTTTTAGAACTTAGAAATTTCCAAACATTTTCAAAAAAATTAGTGAAGATAATAACATTCATACATCATACCTCACTAACTTCCTGTATTTTAAAGTAACGCAAAATCTCATTTGCCTCTTCGCCGAAGCAATTGTTTGTTAATTCAATAAATGAACTATAATTTTTATTATCCTTAAAATAATCTAAAAAAGAGACATATGGTAATAATATTTCTTGTCCAACAGCTTCTAAAGCCTGAAATTCATCTCCGCCAGAAGCCATATATGTTGTTACATAATCTTCTATTCTCAAAGAACATTTATTAGATAATTCTATATTCTCTTTTAAATTTAAACAAGAAATGAAAGAATCTATCTTCTTCCAATTATTCTCTGAAAGATAGAAATCATTTTTATAATCATCAACTAATGAATGCAAATATGAATATGATAAACAAGAAATATCTTCATTTAGTGGAATCTTTTTTTCTTCTCTCATCAATAAATGAATAATAGTTGAATATTGAGATAATTTAGCTGGTATTTTATTTATAAAATCATTACTTTTAGGAACAATGATAAATAACATATTCTTAGGGATAGTTAAATCTATTTGCTTATTCACTTTAATAGTATGTTTTAAATTAGGACTAGAAGCATATTCTAAAATTTCTTTTAAATACATATCTACATTTTCCATATTTACTTCATTTATAACACTAAAACAAATATTGTTTTTTAATTTACTTGCACAATAAATATCTGTAATAAAGTCTGTAATAACATAATTATTCTCATCATTTTTATTCCAACACAAATTAAATGAACTAGACCAATCATCACTAGCTGTAATTGCATGAGATTCAAAGCCTAAAAATTCCTTCAAGGAATCGAAAAATATAGGAAACAATTCTTTAACTTTAGAATCTAAAATAATAATTTTGGTAGAAACAATCGCACTAATTAATGAACGTATAGTGCTTAGTTCAACAATAAGTCCTTTGCTCAAAAATATTTTTTTCAAATTTTCAGTCAGTTGAACTAATGAAGATTTTGAGTCAAAATCAATTTTATCTTTAATATCAACTTTTTCAAAAATACTATTATTTTTTTCTTCAATTAATTTTTTTAATTCTTCTTCATGAAGTTCAATTTCTTCTTTTGATAAAGAAGTGTTTTTATCAAGCTTAATATCTTCTTTATTTATCAATTGATTATCCGCGATTTCTTCAATATTTTCTTCATTAACAAAACTTTCTTCTTTTTGATTTAACACTTCAAATTCTCTTTTACTAATAATATTAAAGTCCGGAGCACTGAGTAAAAAATTGACAATTGTATCATCATTATTTTTTCTTCTTTTAAAATAAAGTATTAAAAATACTAAAAAGAAAATTAAACAAATAAAGGATATTGTGGAACCACAAAATAAGCATAAAAACATTATATTCTTATCAGATTTAAGGGATAAACACAAAAATATAGTTGCACCAATAAAATACAAAAAAAGTAAACCAGGAATAATTATCTCTTTCTTTGAAATTCTTTTTGATTTCTTGTTATCTAATCTATTTTCTATAATAGAAGAATCAGCAGAAATATTTTCTTTAATTAAAGATTTTTCAGAGCCATTCTCAACCTCTTCACTTTTCTCAATCTGACTTTTTAAACATATATCATCAATGTTATTCCCAATCAATAATTCAAAAACTCCTTTTTTTATAATCATACAATTTCGTTTGAAATCATACTCTTTAAAGAAAGAATCATCTAATTCAAATTCAACTTTTATCATTTTTTCAGGAGAAATCGATACTTTTTTATAACCTCTTAACTGTGGTTTATAAAAACTACTGCTTTTATCGTTTAAGCGAATATATAATTGAGGAACAGATATACAAATTTCATTTGAAATATTCAAAATATTAAAAGAAACAACTTTGTTATTTACTTCTAAGTTTGAATATTCGAAGTTGCCATATGATAAACCATATCCAAATGGTAATTCAATACTGTTAGAAACGTTCCATTTTTTTGTAATTCTTCCAGAAGGGCATTTTTCTCCACTCAAAACATTTAAAATTGCATCATGAACTTTTTCTCCACCACCAGCAACATAAAGTATTGTTGAAACCTTATCATAAAAAGGAATACTTACATAATTATCAGCATCCAAAACAACTATCAAATCTTTTTTCGTTTCAATCATTTTATTTACTAAATCCAATTGATCATTTGATATAATTCCATCATTTGCTCTTAAATAAATAACAGCCAAATCAGATTTTTGTACCAAATCAATAGCTGAAAACGATATTAAATTTTCAATATTTTTTTCTTTTAAATATCCATGAGCAAAACCAACATAATTAATATTGTAATAATTATTAATAATTTCATCACCAGTAATTTTTGAAGAACATTGATGATTACAAATTTCTTCAATGTATTCTTTATTTGAAAAGAAATCTCCTATAATAGAGACTTTCTTTTCTCTTTTTAAAGGCAACAATCTTTTTTCATCTTTTAATAAAACAATCGAATCTAAACAAGATCTTAAATATATATCTGTGTTTTCTTCCAATATATTATTTTCTTTTTTATTTTTAGTTTCTTCAAAAATAGTAAAAATCTTATCTATCATCAAATCAATTTGTGATACCGAAATACTTTTTCTATCTTTATTATTTAAACTTTCTATACCTGTTTTCTTAAGTAAATAAGAAATTAGTTCTTCATAATCTTTTCCAGTATAACAAGAAAATAAAACACCATTTTGCAAATAATATTCTATCTCTTCGAATTTAGAAGAATTGCCTATTATATATTGTATATATGGCAATTTTTTATATTTGTCATACTGTTCTTTAGAATAGCAAAGTACAGTATTGAATTTTTTAAAAAATATTTTATCTATAAAATAAAAATAATTAATCCAATTCAAATCATTCACTTCTCCATCTATAGCTCTGAAAAAAGAATTTTCATTCATAGCCTTTGCTTTAGATATTTGAAATTTAGAAAATAAAAAACTATCTTCCGTATAATTATCTTCACTAGAAATATAATTATATTTTAAATTTTGTGTGCAAGATAAATTTCTAAATTTTACATCAAATACTTTTTCAATTAATTCATCATCGAAAGATTGAATTAACATTACATCTGAAGGAAAAGCAAATATTTTTTTATCTGTATCAGTATAACTTACGCTTTCATTCGAAAATGTAATTTTAGGAAAAACATATTTCTCTAAAGACCCTAGCGTATTTTTTTCATTAGATACAAGAAACCTGATTTTTTCTTCTAATGATAAATTGATCAATTTAGCTTTCATCATAGTTTCTCCCTTAAAATAAAACTGCATATTTCTTTAATTATAAAATATTTATCTTAATAACACAAATTAAAAAAACCTGCAGCTATGCAGATTTTTTCATAAATTCATCAAGTTGATAACTGGCTCGAGATTCAGCATCTAAAGAGGATACAATATTTCTTTCTAATAAATAGTGGCCTACTTTTGCTATCATTGCAGCATTATCAGTTGTACACCATAATGGAGGCAATACCAAATCATATTTTTTTTCGAAAGTCTCTTTCATCCTCATTCTTAAATATGAATTTGCTGAAACACCTCCACCAATAATTATCTGTTTAACATTATAATCTTTAGCAGCTTTTTTTACTTTATTAATCAATTGTTCCATAAATGCATGCTCTACACTAGTTGCATATTTTAAAACAAACTCATCATTAAAAAGTCCTTTTCTCTTTAATTCGTCTATTTCACGAATAATATGAGATTTAAGTCCAGAGTAAGAAAGATTATATCCATCGATATGTGGTTTAGGCAAAGGTATTGTTTCAATATCATGATTTTTTACAAGCTTATCAATAGCTAATCCGCCTGGATATGGAAGACCTAAAACTCTTGCAACTTTATCAAGACTTTCGCCTAAGGCATCATCTAATGTTTCACCTATAATTTCAAAAGATAAATGATCTTTCATATAAACTAATTGACTATTTCCTCCGCTTACAACAACAGCTAAGCATGGAAACTGTAAAGGTTTAACAAATTCATTAGCATAAATATGTCCAGCTAGATGATGAACATATAAAAGAGGAATATTATAATACATTGCTATTGTCTTAGCCGCTATCATTCCAACTTGTAAACCCCCAATAAGTCCAGGGCCACCAGTAACAGCGACAGCACTTAAATCTTTTAAATCAATATTGCTTGTTCGAATACATTCTTCTAAAACATATCCTACACTTTCCAAATGAAGACGAGCAGCCAGTTCAGGCATTACCCCGCCAAAACTTTGGTGATTTTTAATCTGTGTCGAAATAACATTACTTAGCAATTCATTATTGTTCTTCAAAATAGACATTGATGTTTCATCACAACTTGATTCTATTCCCAATATATATTCATCTTTCATAATAATTCACCTAACTTTAATTCCATTAATATGGCATCATTACCATCACTATAATATTTTTTTCTAATATAATATTTTTTAAAATTGCATGATTCATAAAGCTTTATAGCGTTTTTATTCGTGCTGTTAACTTCAAGAAGCAATCGACTCGTCTTTGATAATTTTATCACTTCTTCAAGAAAATATTTTCCTAAACCTTTTCCTTGATATTCTCGGATAATACCTATTTTATATATTTCTTTTTCAAAATCATCTCCATGAAGATAAATAAATCCTATCAATTCTTCATCTTTTTTCAAAAAGAACAATTCTTTTAAAGAATCATCATTTATCATTTGTAAAGAATAATTATCTAAGAATATTTTTTTATCAAGTTCAAAACATTCTTGAACAAACGATGTATTTTCAAAAACTTTAATATTATTCACGTCCATGACCTTTTAAATAATATGGATTAATCTTATTGACATCGTCAATTTCAGTGAAAATTTCTTGATGCTCTATCATGCCTTTTAATGGCTCAACTTTTAAAGGATTATATTTTTCCAATTCTTCAAAGCTTAAATCATCTTCTTTATATATCAAAGGAATATAACCTCTTTCAAAATACTTTTTTATTTCTTCGAATTCTAATCGAGCACAATCATTTTCATCTTTAATATTAATCGAAGCAAAAAATGCTTCGTTTCTAGCATCGATTAAAGCAATACTTTTTTCTAAACTTGCAGCAGCAAGCATAGCTTGTAATGTTGAGCATGTAAATACTTTCAAATTCTTATTAAGGACTTTCAAAACTTTTGCAAACGTTAAACCTAACCTACTCCCAGTATAAGAACCAGGACCTTTTGTTACATAAACTTCATCAACATCTTTTAAAAATAATCCTTCCTTGTTTAAAAGGTCTTGAATTGTAGGAAGCATTTTTTCCGAAGTTCTTTTGCCTGTTAATTTTTCAAAAGTTGAAACATTTCCATCATGAATTAATCCAACCAATAATTCACCAGTACAAGTATCTAAAAATAATTTATTCATAATATTTTCTCGATTTCTATTTCACGTTCTTTTTCAGAAATATATTTTAAATTAACCACATAAACATTTCTTCTTAATACATCAATATATTCTTTAATAAATTGATCCCATTCAATATAGCAAATATTATATTGATCTCCAATAACTTCATCTAATCCAAAATTTTTCCAAGCTTTTGGATCTTCTAATCTATAAGCATCTATATGCACAAAATCTAATGAATCTAAAGGATAAACCATCATTATATTGAATGTTGGAGAAGTAATTTCTTTTTCTACTCCTAAACCTTTAGCGAGACCTTTAGCAAAAGCAGTTTTTCCAGCACCCATTTCACCACGAGCTAAAATAACTGCACCTCTTTTCAATGTTTTTGCAAACTCAAAAGCAATATCAAAAGTTTCTTTAAAATTATGTGATAAATATTTCATATATTTTTATTACCTAAAACATTTCTATATGATTCCATATATTTATTTAATTTATTTCTATTATAATCATCAGAAAAATAAGGATGATTTTCTTTTATCATTTCACAAATTACTTTAACCGAATCTTGTGATACTTTTTTTAATTTTTCTGAATAATTATACTTTTCTCCATTTTTTTCAAATTCATCTTGATCCAAAATTTTTATCTTTTTATCTTCGGTCAATTTAACATCAAGATCTAAATCAATAAATCCATATTCATTTTCTTTTTCCAAAGGCATAGTTGGAGTTGCAATATTGACATAATAGGCTATTGAACCCATATCTCTAAACATGACAATAATATTATAAAAATGTTTTTTTGAACAATAATAAATTGTCGGCTCACTATTAGACCATCGTCTCCCATTTGTCTCTGTAATCGACGGATATAAAGAGAAGAAGACGTATTTTTCATCGTCTTCTTCGCCTAAATATAATCTTTGCCAAAGACGATGAGCTTGACCATCAGCCTTAAATCCCATCAATCTAATTGCATTCATTTTATTTTAATAATTCAAGAACAGAAATAAATTTATGGTTATCTGCAATAACTCTGGCATACGTATTTTCTGGATGAGCTTTGCTTGTTGGAACAACCATATAATTGTCGCTATAGTTAGCGTAAATAAATGTGCCTTTATCATTTAATGAAATCATATAATCCAAAAGATCTTCATTAAGTTCGATTGATTTAATCTTTTCTACTAATTCAACATTGAAGAAATTATTTGCAACATTAACATCTGTTGCATAAACTATAAAGTCTTCTAATCCAGGAATTGAAACCTCTTGATATCCTACAGTATGATTAGGCATAGCAGTTTTTTCACCTTTACGGACAATGATAATGCCACCATCATTAAACTTATAATCAAATTCAATGGCACGTCCATATAATGCAAAAACTTCTTGAGCATTTTTCTTATTTGCTGCTAAAGCATATCCAGCACTTGGAATAACTACTGCAACATCAGCAGAAGTAAAATTACGATTGAATAAACTTCCTTTAACAACGCATCTTGATTCTATTCTATTAATAGTAGAATAAATATGAGCATTATAAATTTTTTCGTTTTCTATTTTACCTTCTCCATCAAAGGTTGCATTTTCAATAGCTGTATCTTTATAGCAAGCATCTTGTAATTCATGTAGAAAATTAAAAACATATTCTTTAAAACGTTTTTCACTTTTGCTAACGGAAATTTTTGAATAAATAAAGTTTGTAACTAAGCAAGCAAAGCACAATCCTAAATCAACATAAATAATCCATTTTAAACTATCTTCTTTAATAGCAAACACTAAAACAAATAGAGCAACTACAAAAGCTAAAGATAGTGCCATCAAAATATAAGATACAACTTTAACCTTGTGAAAATCTTTATAAAATGGCTGTCTTTTTCCTTCAGCGTATTCATCAAAATTTTCTACAGTCTTCATTTTTTCTTCGAAAAGCGGTACAGGATTAACAACTGTTCCCTTTTGGACTGCTTCAGGAAGAACTTCTTTTGTTTCGACTTCTTTAACTTCTGCTTCTGGAGCAACTTTTTCTTCCTCAACTACTTCATCTTTTTTTTCTACTTCTTCAGTAGGTGTGATTTTATTATTGTCTTCCATTTTTCACCTCGCAATTATTAATTAATAATATCACATTTATAGCAATACTTCAATCAAACAAAAGCACAGTTAATACAATTAAAAATAATCAATAAAAAAAGACAAAATTTAACAAATAAATTAATTTTTAAAGAACTGTATTAAGCCATTCTATCGGACGTAAAGCATATTTTTTTATCATATGATTAATTAATAAAGCATTCTTTTGCATTCTTTTTTTTCCATTCTTATTCAATTCAAAAAATTCTTTAGAAATATTCTTTTTAATATTATATTGATCTTCTAAAAGATCAAATGTGTAAGTTGGAAAAAGCAATCTGGCAATAAATAATGATAAATCTGTTTTGCTAAAATTCAATTTTTCAAAAAAATCAAATAATTCTTTTTCCTTAATTTCATTAATTTTATATAAAAAAGACAAATCTCTACAAGCAGTATCCTGAATGAAATTAAATGGATTAAAAATATCTATAGAACGCATACTTTCAATTCTTTTATGCACTAAAGTTAGATTAGGTATTGAATCTCCGTAATCTTTTTTTATATCTGCTAAATATTGAATAGCATTGCTTGCTAAACCAATAGCATAAATAGATTCAACATTTACAATTTGAAAAGCATAGTCATCTATTTTTGTTTCGCCTAAATATTTTTCTTCAATTAAAGAGAGCTTTTCTTCCCATAAATCAATTAAATTAGATATAGTGTAATTCGTCTTTTTTATATATTGACTACCATGTTCAATAATATAGATTATCGCATTGAAGTTATATACATCCTTTTTTGCTGCTATCAACGAAACATTACCAAATTCATTTTCAGTCACCAAAGTATGATTTCTAGATTCAACTATACAAGATTTAACTGAAAAAGGTAGTGTTTTTTTCAATTCATTCAATGCAAAAGCTAATTCACGGACTTCATCTTCACTTTTCTCATGTGCAACCAAACGAAAATCATATCCTTCAAAGGAAAATTCATTGACATCTTTTTCAAGAAGATAACCATATTGATCATAAATAAAAGATCTCATCAATTAATAATATGTAGCATAAAAAAAATTATACAATTTGTAAGCGTTTTTTAATTTATTTTTTTAATCAACTCCTATAATATTTTAGTTATGAAAAAAATATTAAATTTATTTAAAAAAAATAAGACTTTAATCACATTAGCGCTTCCAATATTTTTGGAATTATTTTTCCAGTTTTTAATTGGCGTAATCGATTCAATTCAAATTTCATTCGATCAAGATGCTGTTTCAGCAATAAATCAAACTAATGCTGTCATAAATGTTATAAATCTAGTATTCGCAGTATTAGGTACAGCTTCAATAATTTTAATTACACAATTTAAAGGAATAAAAGATGAAAAAAATGTCAACAAAATTTATTGTCTTTCCTTCTACTTTAATCTTATAGTTGGAATAATCATATCTTTCATTCTCGTTTTTGGCGCAAAAACTATATTTAATTTGATGGGCGTTGAAGAAAGATATATAGATAAAGCTGTAATCTACATGCAAATTAATGGCTGTTTCTCTTTTGTAATAGCTTTGACAACAGTATTTTCTTCTTTTTTGCGCAGTAATAAATTAATGATTCAAAGTACAATTGTCACAGGAATTATGAACATTATGAATGTAGGAGGAAATGCATTGGCTTTATTCGTTTTTAATAGTGGAATTCAAGGAGTAGCAATCTCATCAGTTATATCAAGAATTGTCGGATTAATAGTAATAGTTATCATGTATATTCACTACATTCATTCATCGCTATCAATTAAAAATATCTTTCCTTTTCCAGGAAAACTATTTGCAACACTTTTAAAAATTGGTCTCCCTTCAGCAGGAGAAAATCTATCATATAATCTCTCTCAATTAGTTATCATAATGATTTTAAATTATCACTTCATTTTGTCTCAATCAATCGATGTAAACATCAGAGGATATATTGCTAATTTTACTTCTATTGTATATATGTTTTCCAATGCTATTGCACAGTCAGCTCAAGTTATAATCGGTCCAAAAATTGCCAAAAATGAAATTGATGATACTTTTCATATAGTTAAAGATACTGTAAAAATGTCTGGAATAATTACAGTTCTATGCTCTTTAATATTTATTGCAATTAGCTATCCTTTGCTAAATTCATTACTAAATATTAAAGATCCAGAATTAAAATCACAAGCTATGAATATCGTCTTAATAGTTTGTGCAATAGATATCTTATTAGAATTTGGTCGCAGTGGCAACATTCCTTATGTCCGATGTTTGCAAACTGTCGGAGATATTTATACACCTGTATTTTTTGCCATTATCTGTTGTTGGTCAGTAGCTGTTTTAGGCTCCTATATTTTGAGTGCTTTTTGCAATTTAGGAGTCATCGGTATTTGGATTTCCTGTGCTCTTGATGAAAATATAAGAAATATAATATTTACTTTTAGATGGAATTCTAAAAAGTGGACAAAATTTAATTTGATTAAAAATATTAATTAATTTTTCCTTTTTATATTTGCTTGATAGTCAAGAAAAAATAGATTATAATTTACTTGTATTTGAAGACAAGTCTTATAAGTTGTTTTTACTAGCGAGTCATAGATGGTGTAAGATGACAAAAATGCTTATGATGGTATCACTTCAAAGTTGATTATATTTTTTATAAGTGCTTAGACAATGTCTTTGAAACAGGGTGGTACCGCGCTATATGCGTCCCTGTAAGAAAGACAATTTTTTATTAGGAGGAAAAAATATGGAATTAAAAGAAACTCTAATTATGCCTAAAGGCACCTTTGAAATGAGAGGAAATCTCCCAACAAAAGAGCCTGTATACTTAAAAAGATGGCAAGAAATGGACCTCTATAACGAAGTCTTAAAAAAGAATGAAGGCCATGATGCATTCTATCTTCATGATGGTCCTCCATATGCTAATAACGATATCCACGCTGGTCATGCTTTGAACAAAATTGTTAAAGATATGATTATCCGTTATAAAGCATTAAAAGGATTTTATACTCCGTTTACTCCAGGTTGGGATACTCACGGACTTCCTATCGAAAATGCAGTAAGTAAAAATGGCGCTGATAGACGAAAAATGTCAACCGTTGATTTTCGCAACCTTTGTATGAAATATGCCTTAAAAGAAGTTGAAAAACAAAAAAGCCAAATGGTAAGATTAGGTCTTATTGGTGATTTTAACAATCCATATATAACTCTAAAACCTGAATATGAAAAAGCACAAATTCAAGTTTTTGCTTCTATGGCATTACAAGGATATATTTATCGTGGACTAAAACCTGTTAACTGGTCTTGGAGCTCAGAATCCGCTTTAGCAGAAGCAGAAATCGAATATCAAGATGTTGAAGCAACAACAATTTATGTTGCCTTTAAATCATTAGATGAAAAAGGTCCTATTAAAAAAGGCGATTCATTTATAATTTGGACTACAACACCTTGGACAATTCCAGCAAACCTTGCTGTTTGTTTAAACCCTAAGATGGAATACGGAATTTATGAAACAAAATTTGGTCGTATAATCCTTGCAACTAAACTTGCTGGAGAATTCTTTAAAAAAGTTAATATTGAAAATATTGAACCTGTTGAAAAATTTGTTGGACAAGATGCTGAATATATTAACTTAAAACACCCTCTTTATGATCGTACCTCATTAGTAATAGTCGGTGACCATGTTACCGATGATGCTGGTACTGGATGCGTTCATACTGCACCAGGTCATGGTCAAGATGACTATAAAGTTTGCTTAAAATATGATATCAAGCCATTTTGTCCAGTCGATGATCATGGAAAAATGATGGAAGAGGCAGGTCCAAGATTAGCTGGAAAATTCTATGAAGAAGCCAATGACATCGTTTTGAACATGTTAAAAGAAGTAGGTGCTCTATTATATTCTGAAAAAATAGTTCACTCTTATCCTCATGATTGGAGAACACATAAACCTCTTATCTTCCGTGCTACAACTCAATGGTTTGCCTCTTTAAAGCCATTTAAAAATGAATTGCTAAAAGCAGTAGATGAAATGGAGTTTAAACCTTCCTGGGGTAAAAAACGTTTATCCCAAATGATTGAGAATCGTGATGATTGGTGCATATCAAGGCAAAGAGTATGGGGTGTTCCAATTCCAATTATCTATTGTGAAGATGGTACTCCTATTGTTGAGAAAGAGGTGTTTGACCATATTGCTGATATCATTGGTGAAAAAGGCTCTGCAGCTTGGTTTGAATTAAGTGAAAAAGAATTATTACCTGAAGGATATACCAATAGTCATTCTCCTAATGGCATTTATACTAAAGAAAAAGACATTATGGATGTTTGGTTCGATTCAGGTTCAAGCTTCTTATCTGTAGATAAAAATAGAAATAGACCTTTCCCTGCCGATTTATATTTAGAAGGTAACGATCAATATCGTGGTTGGTATAACTCTTCTTTAATTCTTTCAATTGCTACTACTGGTATTAAGCCATGTAAAAAAATTATCACACATGGAATGATGGTCGATGCTAATGGTGAAAAATTCTCAAAATCTAAAGGGAACGGAGTTGATCCTAACAAAATTTGTTCCACATATGGAGCTGATATCTTCCGTTTTTGGGTCGCTTCAGTTGACTTTACTCAAGAAACTCGCCTATCAGAAGATTTAATTAAAATTTGTTCAGAAAATTACAGAAAAATTAGAAATACATTCAAATTCATGTTAGCTAATCTTTATGATTCAAAAGATGAATTTGCAGATTTAACTGGTAATATTGAACTTGGAATGGTTGATAAATTAATTCTCAATGAATTAGGATTAGTTGTAAAAAATGTTGATAAAGCATATAACAATTGTGATTTCAATATTGCATGCTCAACTATTTTAAATTTTGTTGTCAACGACTTATCTGCCTTCTATTTAAAAATTGCAAAAGACTTCTTATATTGTGAAAGAAAAGACTCCAAACTTAGAAAAGCTATTCAATACACAATGTTAAAAATTACTAAAGATTTAGCAATAATGCTCTCACCTATTATTCCTTTCACTACAGATGAAGTAAATGATCATTTACCTCCTTACGCAAAAATTGAAAAAAATATTGCTCTTGGAGATTTCCCAATTGAAGAATTTGATGCAAAACTTCATGAAGAATATTTGACACTTAACAACATCATGAAAAAAGTTAAAGTTGAAGTAGAAAGCTTAGTTCAATCAAAAGAAATTAATTCATTCAGTGAAGCAGAAGTTGACTATAAACCAGAAGAAAATGAGAAAGAAGTAATTAATAATTTAGGTGAAGCTGAATTAGCTAGATGCTTAAGCATAACAGCTATTCACTTATCCGATAAAATTGCTTCATATAAAACCAGTAAGCATAGATGTGATCGCTGTTGGAACTTTGTTGATGATATTCATGAACATGGTGAAGATCATCTTTGCTCTCGTTGTTTAGATATTATTGAAAATCATGAATAAATTCAATTTAAAAGAATGTCTAAAGGAATGTAAGAAAGGAGCCATTATAGTTGCCAAATATTATCTATGGGTAATAATCTTATTATTCATACTTGATATTGGCTCAAAACAATTAATGGATCATATTTTAAAAACTCCTGGAAATTCAATAACTATTATCCCACATTTTTTCTCTTTCACTTTAGTTTATAACACTGGTGCTGCTTGGGGAATATTTGGCGGACAGACATGGCTACTAGTTTCAATGTCTGTAATATGTGGTTTAGCTATGCTGTTTTTTCTCATTTACAAAGCGCCAAAACTATCAAAAATGCCTAAAATCGCTTTATCTTTAATGATTCCAGGTGCTTTTGGAAATCTTATAGATAGAGCCTTTTACGAAAAAGGTGTCATAGATTTCTTACAATTTACATTTATTGATTTTCCTGTTTTCAATATGGCAGATTCATATTTAGTAATCGGAATCATCATTTTGATTATTTGGTATATTATTGTTGAAATTAATGATATCAAAAACAAAAATGAAAAAAATCAATCTGATAAAGATACTGCAAATTTATCATCTGCCAAAGAAAAGCTTCTAGAAAAGTCTGAAAACGAGGATAAGACTGATGATAAATAAAAAACAATTTACTTGCACAAAAAATGGAAGATTGGATGAAATTTTAGCAGAACATCTTCAATTATCCCGCTCTCAAGCACAAAAATACATCAAACAAGGTGTTGAAATAGATGGTAAAAAAATATCTAAATCCGGTTGTTCAATAAAGGAAGGTCAAGTAGTTACCTTCTATTCTCTAGAAATTAAGGAAGAAGAAAAGCCTGATTTAGATATTGTACCTTACAAAACAATATACGAAGATAATGATATTCTAGTTATAAATAAGCCTAGAGGTTTAGTTGTTCATCCTTCAGCTGGTCATAAAAATGATACATTAGTCAATTATTTGGTTCATCATTATAAAACCTTATCTAAACAAATGGAAGATGAAAATACCGATCGTCCTGGAATAATCCATCGAATTGATAAAGATACTAGTGGACTTTTAGTTATAGCTAAAACTCCTAAATCATATATATCCTTAGCAGAACAAGTTGCTAATCATTCAATTGATCGGGAATATATATGTATTGTTCATGGAGTTCCATCTAATAAAAAATTCAAAGTTGATGCTTGTTTAGGTAGAGATCCAAAAGATAGAAAAAAAAGAACAGTTGTTCCAGAAGAACAAGGAAAACGTGCAATTACACATTTTACATTGCTTTGGACAAATGGAAAATATTCTGTTCTATCTTGTAAACTTGAAACAGGAAGGACCCACCAAATTCGTGTTCATCTTTCTTTTTTCCACCTTCCTATTGTTGGAGATCCTATGTATGGAATTGAAAGTGATCAAAAATTGTTTTCAAAAGGCCAACTTCTCCATGCCTATAAAATTACTTTCAATCATCCAATAACTCAAAAAAATTTGCAACTTTACGCTCCAGTAGATGATTATTTCAAATCTTCTTTTGAAAATATAATTAATAAATAAAATAAAAAGAGATGGTAAGCAAAATTACATTCCATCTTTTTTTTATTTTGTTTCTATCTCTTTTTTATATATAACAATCCTATTGTGCCAGGACCACAATGACTAGCAACAATGCTACCAGCACGAGTAATTTCAACAATACTTGGATCTTTTAATAAAGAAGTTACCTTATCTAACATATATTTATCTTGGCCTTCTACACCTGAATGCGTAACAAAAATATGATCCAAAATAACATTGTCTTCATCAAGGCATTTTTTAAATTCTTCAACTTGAAAATCAACACCCATATTCAAGTTTCCACGTGTAATTTTATGAACCACCATATTACCATTTTGAACTAAAATTACAGGATGCAAATGAAAATTCTTTCCAAAAAAGTAACTTAATCCATTACATCTTCCGCCCTTATATAAATATTCCATTGTATCAACAACAAATTCAGCGTTAACTCTTTTCGTTCTTTCGACCGCCAATTCATAGACTTCATCAAGAGTCTTTCCATCATCTATATCTTTTTTTATAGCAAATAATTGAAGTCCTATACCAGAAGATAATGAACCTGAATCAAGTACTCTAATATGGTCACCATATTCTTTTTCTAATTCTTCTTTGGCAAACAAAGCATTATTGTAATTGCTAGACATTTTGCTAGAAATTGGAACAAATATAATATCTTCATTATTTTTTAAATATTTTTCAAAAGATACTAGCATTTCTCCAACATTAACAGCATTAGTTTTTGGAAGCTTATTAGTCTCTTTGACTTTTTTATAAATTTCCTCAGTAGTAATATCTACTCTATCAACATAATGAATTTCTCCAAAATTTACGCCCAAAGACAAAATTTCAGCATCGAGCATTTTATAATGTTCTTCATTTAAGTCAGATGTTGAATCTGTAATAATTTTAATTTTTCTCATAAATACCTCAAATATTTGTAATTTAATTATACGAGAAATACAAAAAAAAGCAATACATAAAAAACCAGTTTTACCATTGATAAAACTGGTTTAAATTATATTATTTGTTTTCAACAATTTCTTCGCTGGAAATACCTAAAACAGTATCTACATCAAATCTATCATCTTCATCAAGTTCTTCGACTTCATCATGTAAGTCAGGTTCAAGTCCTGTACCTGCAGGAATAAGTTTGCCAATCATGACATTTTCCTTAAGACCATGAAGATGATCAACACGGCCTTTAATAGCAGCATCGGTCAAAACCTTTGTAGTTTCTTGGAACGAAGCGGATGATAAGAAGGAATTTGTATCCAAAGCAGCTTTAGTAATACCGAGTAATAATGGAGCAGCCATTGCTGGTTTTCCACCATGTAATAAAACTTTTTCATTTCCTTCAGTAAAGTCAACTAAATCAACTTTTTGTCCAGGCAACATTTCAGTATCTCCGCCTTCAATAATAAGCATTTTTCTTGTCATTTGACGAATGATAACTTCAATGTGCTTGTCAGAAATAGTAATACCTTGTGAACGATAAACTTTTTGTACTTCAGAAACAAGATAATTATCAACAGCAACAACGTCACTATAATCTAATAAACTCTTTGGATTAATAGCACCTTCAGTTAATTGTTGACCATTAATAACATGATCACCAACTTTAACTATTAAATGTGCTCCATAATTTGTGAGATATTCTTTTTCTTCGTTGTCATTAACAACAGTGATTAAATAACGTTCACCACCTTCAATTTTTATAACTGTACCTTCGATTTCACTGATAATTGCTTCACCTTTAGGATTACGAGCTTCAAGTAATTCTTGAACACGAGGTAAACCTTGAGTAATATCACTACCAGCAACACCACCAGTATGGAAAGTCTTCATGGTTAATTGTGTACCTGGCTCACCAATACTTTGAGCAGCCATAATACCGACAGCATCACCAACTTTGACCATCTCACCAGTAGCTAAATTACGCCCGTAGCAATGTACGCAAACGCCATCTTTTGTTTCACAAGTAAGAAGAGAACGAATTTCAACTTCTTGAATGCCAGCATCAACAATAAGTTGTGCTTTTTCTTCATCAATGAATGTATTTCCTTCAACAAGAACTTCACCTGTTTTAGGATTAATAACATCATGACAAGTATAACGACCAACTAAACGATCGTATAAAGGAACTTGTACTGAACCATTCTTAGATTCAACAATGGCTCTAACAACAAAACCATGATCACAGCCACAATCTTCTTCACGAATTACAACATCGTGTGAAACATCGACGAGACGTCTTGTTAAATAACCTGAGTCAGCAGTCTTTAAAGCAGTATCAGCACCACCTTTACGGGCACCATGAGTTGCAATAAAGAACTCAGAAACAGAAAGACCATCACGGAAACATGATTTAATTGGAATTTCAATAACTTCACCAGATGGATTATTCATAAGACCACGCATACCAACAAGTTGTAAGAAGTTAGATTTGGAACCACGAGCACCAGAATCTGACATCATGAAGATTGGATTTCGTGAATCTCTAATCATCTCTTGTTTAAGAAGTTCATCTACTTGAGCAAGAACACCTGTCCAAACAGCAACAACTTTTGTATAACGTTCATGATCTGTTAACAAACCACGTTCAAACAATTCTTGAATTTCAGCAACTTTTGCATCGCCTTCATCAAGTAAAGCTTTTTTACCAGCGATAGGTTGAATATCACTAATAGCAACTGTAATACCGGCGATAGTAGAATATTCAAATCCTAAATTTTTGATATCATCAAGAATTTCACTTGTCTTATCAGCCTTATATCTATTGAACAATTCATTGATAATATTACCAATTTGTTTTTTAGCAATAGGCTTACGAAGAGGAGTTTTTCTAATATAGTCAATTATATTAGTTCCTTTTGGTACAAAGAATTCATCTAAAGTAGTAGATAAGTTCTTAGTAGATGGATCATTAATATATGGGAAATCAGCCGGATAAATAGAATTGAAAATCAATTTACCAACTGTAGTAATGAGATAGCATTCATTTTGTCTTTCAGTAAAGCAAGTTTTGCCAACTGATGTTGCTCTAATTGCAATGCGGTTTTGAATATGGACTTGATGAGTTTCATATGCACGCATAACTTCATCAAAATCGCGGAAAATTTTACCTTCGCATTGAGCATATAAATCATATTCTTCAGCAGCATCTAAGTTACCATGAGAACGATAATAATCTGCTTGTTTCTTAAAACCAGAGACATCAGTTTCAAGAGTCAAATAATAGTTACCAAGAACCATATCCTGAGAAGGAATACAGATTGGTTTGCCATCTTTTGGACCAAGAATATTACGATTAGCAAGCATTAAATTATAAGATTCACGTTGAGCTTGTTCAGAAAGTGGAACGTGAACAGCCATTTGGTCACCATCAAAGTCAGCATTGAAACCAGTACAAACTAATGGGTGTAAACGAATAGCACGACCTTCAACAAGAATTGGTTTAAAAGCTTGAATACCAAGTCTATGAAGTGTAGGAGCACGATTTAACAAAACAGGATGCTTTGTAATAATTTGTTCAATAACATCAAAGACTTTTTCATCATATGAATCAATCATTTGATCCGCAACTTTATGGTTTGAAACACCATATTCACGAATTAATTTACTTGCAATAAATGGACGGAATAATTGAATCGCCATTTCTCTTGGAATACCGCATTCATACATTTTTAATGTAGGACCAACAGCGATAACTGAACGTCCAGAGAAATCAACACGTTTACCAAGAAGATTTTGTCTAAATCTACCAGATTTACCTTTTAAAGATGAAGATAAAGATTTAAGAGGACGATTACCTGCACCAGTTACTGGTTTAGAACGACGACCATTATCAATCAATGCATCGACAGCCTCTTGAAGCATTCTCTTTTCATTAATAAGAATAACTGAAGGGGATTTTAAGTCGATCATCTTTTTAAGACGAATGTTACGTGTAATAACACGACGATATAATTCGTTTAAGTCACTAGTAGCAAAACGACCACCATCAAGTTGTAACATTGGACGTAAATCTGGTGGAATTACAGGCAACGCATTTAAAATCATCCAAGATGGTTTGTTGTGGGAATGACGGAAGGCTTGAACAACTTCAAGTCTTTTTATAAGTTTTTGTCTTTTTTGATTTTTAGAACCTGTTGTATTACGTAATTCTTCTTGAATACTCTTAAGTTCATCATCAAGATTAACTTCTTCTAATAATTGTTGAACAGCTTCAGCACCCATTCCAAATTTTGCACCAGTATATTTAGAAATAAATGATGAAATCGAAATGAAATCAAATGGAGCTGTAACATTATTTAAAGCTTCAGATATATTCAAAGCACGTTGATAATCAGGATCTTCTGGATCAATAACATTTTCATTAATAAGTGATTCAACAATTAATAAAAATTCTTGACGAGCTGTTTTATCATCTAAAACTTCTCTATATTGTAATGTTTTTGAGGTACCTGGATTCAAAACAACATGAGAAACAAAATAAACTACTTCATCCAATTGTTTTGGATTAATATTTAAAAGTAAACCCATGCGAGAAGGAATGCCTTTAAGATACCAAATATGAGCGCAAGGAGAAGCAAGTTCAATATGACCCATACGTTCACGTCTAACAGCTTTTGAAGTAACTTCAACACCACATTTTTCGCAGACAATACCTTGATAACGTGGTTTCTTATATTTACCGCAATGACATTCATAATCTTTGCTAGGTCCAAAGATTTTTTCACAGAACAAGCCATCAGGTTCAGGTTTTTGAGAACGATAGTTAATAGTTTCTGGCTTTTTTACTTCACCATGAGACCAACTTCTAATAGTTTCAGGAGATGCCAAACCTACTTTGATAGAATTTAATTTATTAAGTTCAAACATAGTTTTTTACCTCCATTATTCGCCATCGTTATCGCTGTAGCTATCATTTTCATCATAGCCAAGAATTTCCATTGCAGTGGCTTCTTCACTCTCTTCTTCTTGTTTTTGAACTACGTCATCACCAGCATATTCACGAATTGAATGATGCAAACGTCTTTCTTCTCGTTCATTTTCAGCAGAGATTGTATTTAAATCAATCTTATTATTATATTTATCGAGCAATGTAACATCGATAGCGAGAGCTTGAAGTTCCTTAACCAAAACACGGAAAGATTCAGGCATGCCTGGTTTCGGAATTGATTTATCCTTTAATATGGCTTCATAACATTTATTACGTCCAACCATATCATCAGATTTAATAGTAAGCATTTCTTGTAAAGTATGAGCAGCACCATAAGCTTCAAGTGCCCAAACTTCCATTTCACCGAAACGTTGACCACCATTTTGTGCCTTACCACCAAGAGGTTGTTGTGTAACTAAAGAATAAGGTCCAATAGAACGAGCATGAAGTTTATCATCGACCATGTGAACAAGTTTAATCATATACATGACACCAACATTAATTCTTGAGTCGAAACGTTCACCAGTACGACCATCGTATAAAATGGTCTTACCATCATGATCCATCTTTGCTCTTTCCATCAATTCATAAATTTCTTCGTTGGAAATACCATCAAAAACAGGTGTAGCAATCTTTAAACCACCGAGTTTCTTGCAGGCCATTCCTAAATGAACTTCAAGGATTTGACCAATGTTCATACGAGAAGGAACACCTAATGGGTTAAGCATAATATCTACTGGAGTACCATCTGGTAAGAATGGCATATCTTCAACAGGTAAAATTCTGGAAATAACACCCTTATTACCATGACGTCCAGACATCTTATCACCTTCAGAAATTTTTCTCTTTTGGATGACATAAACTTTAACAGTTTCAAGGACATTTGGTGGGAGTTCATCACCATTTTTACGAGAGAAAACTTTTACATCAAGAACAATTCCAGAGCCACCATGAGGAACACACAATGAAGCATCACGTCCTTCACGAGCTTTATCTGAGAAAATAGAATGAAGAAGTTTTTCTTCTGGAGTTGGCTCAGAGATAGCTTTTGGAGTAGTTTTACCAACTAAGATATCTCCTTCTTTAACTTCAGCACCCGGAACAATAATACCACGTTTATCTAAGAAACGTTTGTGTTCTTCTTGTGCACTTGGAACTTCTGCAGTGAAATATTCACTGCCTAATTTAGTAGTACGACGATCGATTGTATATTCTTCGATATGAAGTGTTGTATAGACATCATCTTTGACGAGTCTTTCACTCATAATAACAGCATCTTCATAGTTATAACCATGCCATGTCATGAAAGCAATAGTAACATTTTGTCCTAATGCTAAATCACCATTATCCATAGCAGGTCCATCAGCTAAAACTTGATTCTTTTCAATGTGTTGACCAGGTTTAACAATTGCTACTTGATTTGAGCAAGTACCTTGGTTAGCACGAGCAAATTTTTTCAAATGATATGTCTTTGTAGTACCATCATCATTTGCAACTTCAATTCTACGAGAATCAACATATGTAACTGTACCAGCATCTGTAGCCGTAACTGCAGCACCTGAGTCATGAGCAATTTTACTTTCAAGACCAGTACCTACAAAAGGAGCATGTGGTCTTAAAAGAGGTAAAGCTTGACGTTGCATGTTAGCCCCCATCAAAGCACGTGTTGTATCATCGTTTTCCAAGAAAGGAATACATGCAGAGGCAATAGAAACAATTTGTTTTGGGGAAACATCGATATAATCGACATCTTCCTTATTAGCAAGAATGTTTTCACCATTATAACGGGCGATAACTTTATCGTCGAGAATTTCATGATTTTCGCCAATAGCAATATTAGCTTGAGCAATTGTATGATATCTTTCATCATCAGCAGAAAGATATTCTGTTTCTTCTGTAACTATACAATTTTTAACTTTACGATATGGTGTCTCAATAAAACCATATTTGTTAATTTTTGCATAGCAAGAGAGGTTATTAATAAGACCAATATTTTGACCTTCTGGTGTTTCAATTGGGCAAATACGACCATAGTGAGAATAGTGAACATCACGAACTTCGAATGTTGCTCTATCTCTAGAAAGACCACCAGGACCTAAAGCTGAAATACGTCTCTTATTTGTAAGTTCAGCAAGAGGGTTTGTTTGATCCATAAATTGTGAAAGTTGAGAAGAATTATAAAATTCTTTAACAACGGAAGTTAAAGGTTTAATATTAACCAATGTTTGTAAATTAAGTTGTGAAACATCAGTAATTGACATTTTATCTCGAATGGCTTTTTCCATACGAGTTAAGCCAATACGGAATTGTCCTTGAACAAGTTCACCAACACATTTAACACGACGATTTCCAAGATGATCAATATCATCTGTTAAACCAATGCCATCCATAATATTAAGGAAATATGAGAAACATGCAAGAATATCACTGGCTGTAACAAATGGAACATCAAGATTCAAATCTGTACCAATAATATTAGTTTCTTTAGTTTTTGAATCATCAGTATAAACTTTAACAATATTGAAAAGATTATGTGTATCTAAATCAACATTGACATCAAAAGCTCTTGTGTGTGCACCTTTTTCAAAGAAATGCTCATTTTGTAAAGAAATAACATCTTCTCTAGATAAAGTATGTCCAGCTTCAAAACGAATTTCTTCATCTGCAGAAATAAGATCTTCAGCAAGTGTAACATTATTTAAACGATTATATATGCCTAACTTCTTAGACAATTTAAATCTACCGGCAGGACCCAAATCATACTTTTTGTGATCAAAGAATCTTTGATGAATAAAGATTTGAGCGTTTGCCATTGAAACTGGTTCACCTGGACGAAGTTTGCTGTAAACTTCCATAATAGCTTCTTTTAAAGCAATGCGTTTATCACCTTTGCTATCAGTTTCAGGTGAATGCTCAATAGTATTCTTTAAAATTTCAGAAGTACCAAATAAATCATAAATATCAAAGTCAGCTGTTAATCCTAAAGCTCTGAGCAATACGACAGCTGAAACTTTTCTTTGCTTATCTATACGAACAGATAAAGTATTTTTAAGTTCAGATTCAAATTCCAACCATGTACCACGAGCAGGAATAATATCTGCACCATAAATATTTTTGCCAGTTTTATCCTTAGTACAAGAAATATATGCACCTGGGGAACGAACGATTTGAGAAACAATAACTCTTTCAGCACCATTTATAATAAATGTTCCTGAATCAGTCATCATTGGATAATCGCCCATGAAAATTTCATTTCCGCTTTCTTGAATAGTACCATCTTGGAATTCAAGACTTAAGCGAGCCCATAAAGGAGCAGAATACGTAAGATTAGATGTCTTGCAATCAAAAGGATCATATTTTGGTTCGCCAAAATGTGCGCCTTCAAATTTTAATCTAATATCGCCACGATAGTTTTCAAGAGGAAAGAATTCCTTAAAAACTTGATTGACGCCTTCTTTTTTAAACCATTCGAAGGAGTTGGTTTGGATTTCAACTAAATATGGTAATTCTAAGCTACCACTAATCTTAGAAAAATCCTGACGGTTATTATTTAAAAACTTCCGTTCTGTTTCTTTCATTTCGTTACCTCAATTTTTTTCTATCGTTTTATAATGAAACGATTCATTTCTCTTCAAAGAGAATAGGTAGTTATAAAAGCACCAAAGCCCACCGACACTAGTCCGGTGGGTTTTGACATAATATTTAAGCCGGAAATTTTATTTAATTTCGATTTCGGCGCCAGCGTCAGTAAGTTGTTTACCGAAAGCTTCAGCTTCTGTTGGGCTGATTTTTTCTTTAATTGGAGATGGAGCAGCATCAACAATCTTTTTAGCATCCATTAAGCCAATTCCAAGAATAGCTTGGACAGCCTTAATAACTGCAACTTTAGCAGTACCAAAGGATTTAAGTGTAAGTGTAACTTCACTTGGTCCTTCAGAAGCAGCTTCAGCTTCAGCAGGAGCAGCGGCGACAGCAGCAGCGGCTGTGACACCAAATTCTTCTTCAATAGCGTGAACGAGATCGACGACTTCGACAACTGTCATTTCTTTGATGGCAGCAATAAATTCTTCTTTAGTTAATTTAGCCATTTTGTATTCCTCCTATATAATTATTTGGCTTCAGATACGGCTTTAAGACCGCAAGCAAGATTGCGAATTGGAGCTTCGAGAACGGAAAGCAACATAGAAATTGCACCTTCTTTGGATCCAACTTTTGAAAGACCTTGAAGTGAATCAACATCACAATATGTCTTTTCAATAACTCCGCCTTTAATGACAAGAGTTTTATTACTCTTTACAAATTTAAAGAGTACTGGTAGCGCACAGATTGAATCATCGGATGTAACGATAGCATTTTGACCTGTGAGCAATTCGTCAAGAGCGCTGTAACCTTCAAAATCAACGGCGCGACGCATTAATGTATTCTTTTGAATTTCCATTCTTGCGCCTGCTTCTTTAAGGCTCTTACGAAGAACTGTTAATTCCTTAACAGATAATCCTTGGTAGCCTACAACGATAGCAGCATTAGCTGTAGCTAAGCGTTCGTTGAGTTCAGCGACAACAGCTTTCTTGGCGGTTAGAACTTGTTCATTCATTTTAACCTCCTAACAAGCATAAGCATATATAGGCAACAATATACAATTCACTTTAACTTACACCTGGGCAACAAATTAAGCTTGTGGCAGTTGCGGTCTTTGGTATATTGATTGTCTTAATTTATTTTTTAGCAACTTAGATTGCTAAATGTATTGCTGGTCCCATAACAGAATGGAGAACAGCTTTTTTAATGTATGTACCTTTTTGAGCAGCTGGTTTAACACGAATAACTGTATCAATAACAGTTTGAACGTTTTCAGCTAAATCTTCATTAGAGAAAGAAACTTTGCCTAACATGATGTGCATATTTCCTTCTTTATCAGTACGATATTCAATTTTACCATTCTTAATTTCTTTAACAGCAGCGCCAATATTTGGAGTAACTGTACCAGTTTTTGGGTTAGGCATTAATCCTTTAGGACCTAAAATTTTACCCATACGTCCGAGTTCCCCCATCATTTCTGGAGTTGCAACGATTACATCAAAGTCAAACCAGTTTTCACTTTGAATTTTTTGTAATAATTCTTTTCCACCAACATAATCGGCACCAGCTTCTGTAGCTTCAGCTACTTTAGAAGAAGTGATAGCTAAAATTTTCTTAGTCTTTCCGTTTCCGTGAGGTAAAACCAATGTTCCACGAAGTTGTTGGTCAGCTTGGCGAGCATCAATACCAAGATTGAAAGAAATTGATACACTGCCATCAAATTTAACAGTATTTGTTTTTTTAACAAGTTCTACAGCTTCTGCAACGCTATATGTTTTGCCCTTTTCGATTAATGCGAGGGCTGCTTCATATTTTTTACTCATTTGTTCTACCCTCCTTAATCAACAATGATACCCATAGATTTAGCAGTACCTTCAACACTACGAATAGCAGCATCTAAAGAATCTACGTTTAAATCTGGTAATTTGTATTCAGCAATTTTTTTGACTTCATCTTTGCTGATATGAGCAACAGCAGTTTTACCGCTAGAGCCCTTTTCAATGCCAGTAGCTTTCTTTAAAAGATAAGTTACTGGAGAAGTTTTAAGAACAATTTCAAATGTCTTATCTTCATAAATTGTGAGAACGCAAGGAACAAGTTCATCTCTGCGATCTCCAGTCTTAGCGTTAAAATCTTGACAGAATTTAGCACCAATACCGTAAGGACCAAGTTTTTGGCCCAATTTGGCGGGACTTGCAGCACCGCCCATAGCCATGATTTTCATGGTTCTGGTAATTTTTTTTGCCACGTGACTACCTCCTTATATAAGTCCGTGTGTGGTCCGGATATATATCCTCCCACGACCTTTAAATTAGTTCATAACACCTAAAAAAGCATAGTATGCGCTAATCTATTTAATTCTACCATCTTGTTATTTAAAAATCAATAAATATTTAAAAAAACATATTTTTGGGGAAATATTCAATTTATCAATTTTATATACCTTATTTCTTCGTACTAATCCATTTATTCTAAAATTAAAAATATCGGTCAAAACATTTATAAAAAAAGACGTTGTT